>JACDBR010000238.1 GCA_013694825.1 Solirubrobacterales bacterium | reverse complement strand
GTCGAGAAAGCCTCGAAACGGTGCGTCAGAGCCCTCGGAATACGGGCTTGAACGAGGACGCCGTCGGGGCGCTCGTCGCGCTCGAGGTCGCCGGCTATCGCGTGCAGCTCCGAGAGCGTCCCGCCGGCGCTGAACGGGATCAGAAGCTCCATCGGCTCGAGCGTCGCCGCGAAGGCACGCTCGATCTGCGCGCCGAGCCCGTCGAGGCCCTCGCCGGCGATCGCGGAGATGCCGATCGCCTCTGGCCGGCCGACCAGGAGGTCGTTTCGCTGCTCGGCGCTCAGCAGGTCGAGCTTGTTGAAGACGAGAAGCCGCGGCTGGTCGCTGGCGCCGATCTCGGCCAGCACCTCGTCGACCGCGGCGATCGACTCACGGCGCTGCTGCTCGTCCTCGGAGGCGTCGACCACGTGCAGGATCAGGTCGGCGCGGATCGTCTCCTCGAGGGTCGCCTTGAATGCCTCCACAAGCGAGTGCGGCAGCTTGCGGATGAAGCCGACCGTGTCGGTGACCAGATATCGACGACCATCGAACTCGTAGGCCCGCGTCGTCGGGTCGAGCGTGTGGAAGAGCCGCGAGCCGACGCCGACCCCTGCGCCGGTGAGCGCGTTTAGCAGCGTCGACTTGCCCGCGTTGGTGTAGCCGGCGAGCGCGATCTGCGGCAGCGGCGAGGAGTCGCGCTGAGCTCGCATCACGGTGCGGCTTCGCTCGACCTCACGCAGGCGCTTCTTGAGCGCGGTGATCCGGTCGCGGGCCAGCCGGCGGTCGGTCTCGATCTGGCTCTCGCCAGGGCCTCTCGTACCGATGCCGCCGACCCCGACGCCGGCGCCCAGACGCTCGAGGTGGGTCCACAGCCCGCGCATCCGGGCGAGGTTGTACTGGAGCTGTGCGAGCTCGACCTGGAGCTTGCCCTCCGCCGAGTGGGCGTGGTCGGCGAAGATGTCGAGGATCACGGCGGTGCGATCGATCACCGGCACGCCGAGCGCCGCCTCGAGGTTGCGCTCCTGGCGCGGGGCAAGCTCATCGTCGCAGGCGACGAGGTTCGCGCCGGCGTGCTTGACCAGCTCGGCGATCTCCTCGAGCTTGCCGCGCCCGAGGTAGCGGTCGGGATCGGGCTCTGCTCGCACCTGAACGGCCTCGCCGACGGTCGCGACGCCGGCGGTCAGAAGCAGCTCGCGGAGCTCTCCGAGCGGCTGCTCATCCTCGCCGAGCGGCTGCGGGGTGACACCGATCGCAAGCGCGCGCTGACGGGCCCTGCCGCCGTCGGCGGCAGGGCTGACCGCAGGCTGCGAGCTCGCAGCGATGCGTCCGTTTCGGTTCAGGTCCACCGCGACCGAGTCTAGGGGCGCCGTCAGCCGCTGTGGACGGCGAGCAGGTGCCAGCGTCCGGGCACGCCGCGCAACTCGGTCTCGCCGTGCTCGGCGAACTCGATCCCCGATCCGGCGACGAGGTCGCGGACGGTCGAGGAGGCGAGCGCCTCCCCCGGTCCCGCCAATGCGGCGATCCGCGAGCCGATGTGGACCGCCATCCCGCCGACGTCGGCGCCGATCCGCTCGACCTCGCCGGTGTGCAGGCCGGCGCGGAGGGTCAGCTCCAGCTCGGCGGAGGCACGGTCGAGGAGCCGCCTGGCGCACCGCGCTGCCCGCGCCGGGCCGTCGAAGGTGGCCAGAAAGCCGTCGCCCGTCGACTTGACCGCGCTGCCGCCGAAGCCACCGATCTCCTCGCGACTGAGCGCGTCGTGGCGCTCCAGGACGGCACGCCAGCCACGGTCGCCGATGCGCGCCGCGAGCTCGGTCGAGCCCACGATGTCGGTGAACAGCACGGTCGCCAGGACACGCTGGCCGAGGTCGGCCGTGACGCTGCCGCAGGCGTACTCCTCGAGCGCATCGGCATAAGCATCGAGCCCGTCACCGAAGGAGATCACGTCGCGGCCCGGCAGCTCGCGGAGCTCGGCGTCGGGGATGTGCTCCGACAGATAGCGGGCGTGGCGCGAATCTATGCCCGCGGCCTCGGGACGATCGCAGACGAGAGTCGGCGCCTGGACGCGCGACAGGATCGCTCGGACGTCGATTCGTCCCATCAGCTCGAGCTGGCTGCTCGCGCGGCCCGGTGAGGAGGAGATCCGCTCCCAGCGCCCCCACCAGTCCGTGAACGAGGGGTCGCGTCCGGCCAGAACCGGCGCCAGCAGGCTGCCCGTCTCGCCGCTGCCCCAGCGCGCGAGCATCGGCTCCACGAGGGAGCTGCGCCTCTCCTCGGCATCCCAGGCCCATTCGTAGTCCTCGGCGCGGGTCATGCGCGGGATCCCGTTCAGGAGCACCATGCGGCTGACCCGCTCGGGATAGGTGGCGGCGATCATCACCGCCAGCGCGGCTGCCTCGGCCTCGGCGGCCAGCACGACCCGCGATGCCCCGACGGCGTCGAGCACCGCCTTGGCGTCCTCCATCTGCTCCTCGAGGGTGGGCGCCCCGGGGGTCGGATCGGAGAGGCCGGTCCCGCGCCGATCCCATGAGATCACCCTGGCGAAGCGCATGATGCGCTCGATCAGGTCGCGGGCCGGATGCTCGTCGAGCAGCTCGACGGTGCCGATCGTCGGCAGCACGACGAGCACGTCCCGTTCGCCCGCGCCGAAGCTGCGGTGGGCGATCCGAAGCTCCCCCGAGCGCGCGTAGCGGACCGGGGCCCTCACGCCGGCTCTGGCTCCATCGCGCCGCAGGCTAACGCCGGCCAGCCTATGAGGCGCTCAGGCGCGGAGATCACGTGGTCCGGGCACGGCCGATCAGGTGAGGTGATCGCGCATCCTGCCGACGGCCTCGGCGATGCGCTCGTCGGGCGTCGTCAGCGAGATACGGAAGAAGCCCTCTCCATTGTCGCCGTACATCGAGCCGGGCGAGATCACGACGGCTGCCCGGTCGAGAACCAGCTCGGCGAACGAGGTCGAAGTATGTCCCTCTGGCACCGGCGCCCAGACGTAGATCGTGCCCCTTGGCGAGTTGACCTGGACGCCGATCTCCCGCAGGGCCGTGACCACGAGGTCGCGGCGGCGAGCGTAGATCTCGTTCATCTGCTCGAGCGGCTCGCGCGGGCCGTCGAGTGCCGCGACGCCGGCGAGCTGCACCGCCTCGTGGAGCCCCGAGTCGATGTTCGTCTTGAGTCGCCAGTAGGAGTCGACGGCCTCCGCGTTGCCGAGGATCGCCGCGCACCGCCAGCCGGTCATGATGTAGCCCTTGGAGAGCGAGAAGACCTCGACCCCGACCTGCTTGGCACCCGGCGTGGCGAGGAAGCTGGGCGCGACGTAGCCGTCGTAGGTGGTCTCGCTGTACGCGTTGTCGTGGACGACGAGGATCTGATGCTCGCGGGCGAGCTCCACGACACGGTCGAAGAAGCCTTGCGGGACGACCGCGCCGGTCGGGTTGTTCGGGTAGTTGAGAAAGATCAGCCGTGCGCGCTCGAGCGTCTGCTCCCCGATCGCGTCGAGATCGGGGACGAAGTTCAGCTCCGGCACGAGCGGCAGCGGTACGGCCTGCGCACCGGCGAGCGCCGGACCGGCCGTATAGACCGGGTAGCCCGGGTCGGCCGCCAGCGCGACGTCGCCGGGATCGAGGAAGGCGAAGCAGAGGTTGTAGATGCATTCCTTCGCGCCGATTGCCGGGATCACCTCGCGCTCGGGATCTATCTGAACTCCGAAGCGGTCTCGGTAGAAGCGCGCGAAGGCGTCACGGAACTCCTCGCGACCACGGTTCGAGGGGTACTGATGCGTCGAGGGATTGGCGACCGCTGCTCGCATCGCCTCGACGACGTAGTCGAAGGTCGGCCGGTCGGGATCGCCGATGCCGAGGCTGATCACGTCGATGCCCTGAGAGCGCTTCTCGGCGACCCGCCGCGAGAGCTCCGCGAACATGTAAGGAGGGATTGCCTCGAGCCGCCGAGAGGGCTTACTCAGCGAACGCTTCCCAGCTTCTCCCGACATCGCCCGCCAGCCTAGATGGTCGAGCGCCGTACCGGCCGGTGCCGGTCACCCCCTGCCAGATACCCCGCGACCTTCGCGGGTCACGCAAGCCCTCGAAGCCGTTGGAGCTAGGCCATCGGCAGGCAGGACGCCATTTAGAGCGCAGTCAGCCGGGCGATGAATTCATCCGAGAGCTCGGCCGTGAACACCGGCTCGGCGGAGCCGATCAGCGTCAGCTCGAGCGCCGCCCCGACCTCGACCGTCAGCTCGCCGCCGTCGAGCTCGACCGTGACCGGACTCGGTGCGCCGCGCAGGTGGGCGGCCACGGCGGCCCCGCTGGCGCCCGTGCCCGAGGACAGGCTCACCCCGACCCCACGCTCGAAGATCCGTGCCCGTACTCGCGCGGCATCGACCCGGATGAAGGAGACATTGGTGCGGTTGGGAAACAGCTCGCTGCGCTCGATCTGGGGCCCGATCGCTTCCAGATCGAGCGACTCGAGCTCATCGCCGACCTCGATCACGCATTGAGGGTTGCCCACGTTGACGTGCTGGAAGCCCCATTCGCGGCCGTTCGAGTGGACGGTTCCGCGTCCGTCGCGGCCGCCGGAGGGAAAGTCAGCCGAGGCCAGCCGGGCGCTGCCGAGCTCCATCCGGACTTCGCCGGGGCCTGTGATCACCGGGCGGATCTCGCCGGCGGCGGTGATGATCGCGAACTCGTCGCGATCGACCCAGCCGCTACGGCGCAGATAGAGAACGGCCTCGCGGGCCCCGTTCCCCGACAGCTCGGCCTCCGAGCCGTCCGGGTTGAAGATCCGAAGCCGGGCGACGTGACGCTCCTCCTCGGCCTCGACGAGCAGCAGGATCCCGTCCGAGCCGACGCCAAAGTGGGCCGCGCAGATCGCCGCGATGCGCCGTGGCGTCAGCTCCCATGGGAGCGCGGTGGCCTCGATCACGATGTAGTCGTTGCCGAGCGCCTGCCACTTCTCGAATCGCACCGGGCGGCAGTATCTCAGGGGTCGGCATCTGAGCCTTCGAGCAGCGCAGCGAGCTCGCCGGCGACCTCGGAGTCGCTGCGCCCATCGCGCTTGATCAGTCGCAGCCCGGGCATTCGGCGAAGCCAGGTGAGCTGGCGGCGGGCGAAGCCCCTCTGGGCGTGCACCAGCGCCTCGATGTCGCCCCGGGCGAGCTGCT
>JACDBR010000236.1 GCA_013694825.1 Solirubrobacterales bacterium | reverse complement strand
TCCCGGGACCCACGCGGCCGCGCGCGCCGATGGCGAGGGCGCCGAGCACCGAGCCGGCGCCGAGCGCGGCCGCGAGCGAGGTGTAGGCGACGGGGCCGCCATCGAAGGCGAAGCGGGCGATCAGCGGCAAGACGACCTGGAAGTTGAAGCCGAGCGTGCCGACCAGCGCCATCATCGCCAGCGGGATCAGCAACGCCGGGGTGGCGAGCACGTAGCGCAGTGCGGCGCGCACGCCGTCCTCACCGCGGCCGTCGGGTCGGTCGTCGATCAGCTCGCCGACGTCCATCGAGCGCAGCGCCCAGACCATTACCCCGAAGCTCGCGGCGTTGATCAGGAAGCAGGGCTCGACGCCAACCGTGGCGATCAGGCCGCCGCCGAGGGCCGGGCCGGCGATCCGCGCCGAGTGGATGATCACGCTGTTGAGGCCGACCGCGCTGACGAGCTGGCCCGGACCGACCATCTCGATCACGAAGCTCTGCCGGGTCGGGCTGTCGACCGCCGCCACCGAGCCGCGGACCAGGACGAGCGCGTAGACCATCCACGGCTCGACGATCCCTCCGGCGCTGACGCCCCAGAGCGCGAGCGCCGGCAGCGCGAGCATCGCCTGGGTGACCAGCAGCAGCCGGCGCTTGTCGAAGCGGTCGGCGATCGCGCCGCCCCAGGCGCCGAACAGGAGCATCGGCAGGAACTGGAGCCCGGCGGTGATCCCGACCGCGACGCCGCTCCCGGTCAGGGTGAGGATCAGCCACATCTCGGCGACGATCTGCATCCAGTTGCCGCTCAGCGACGCGACCTGACCGGCGAAGTAGCGCCGGTAGTTGGGGATCTGCAGCGAGCTGACCGAACGACGAAGCGCCGCGCTCACCTGGTGTCACGCTCCAGGTCGCGCTCGAGCATCCGCTCGAGGATCAGGGCCGCCCGCTCGAGCGTCGCGCGATCCTCCGCGCCCAGCGCGGCGAGATTGCGGGCGACGTAGGCATCCTTTCGCTTGCGCATCTGGGCCAGCAGCGCGGTGCCCTCGGGCGTGACTGCGACCAGGCAGGAGCGACCGTCGTCAGGGTCGTGGGTGCGTGCGATCAGGCCTGCCTCCTCGAGCCGGGCCACCAGACGGGTGATCGTCGGCCGCTGCACTCGCTCGAGCTCTGCCAGCCGGCTCGGGGTGAGCGGCCCATGGCGCTCGACGGAGGACAGCGTCGCCACCTGCGACGGCCCGAGCCCCTCGCTCGCCTCCTGGCGAAGCCGCCGGGCCATTCGCGTCAGCGCAAGCCGAAGCTCGGTCGCGAGATTACGCCTGGGGGGAGAGCCCGATGTGGCCTCCGGCGGAGTGCTTGCCATAGGTAATTAGGTTAGCGAAGCAGATTTGGATGTCGGGCAAGCGGGCCGCCCGGGCGCTACTTCGCTCGCTTGCGCATCCCTGAGAACTGCTTCCAGCCACGCGTGTTCGCGATCTGATCGGCGGTCAGCCAGGCGCGGCGCGCGGTCGCGATCCCGTAGCCGATGAACTCGAGCGAAGCGGCGCGATGGGCGTCGGTGTTTACGCAGATCCAGACGCCGGCATCAGCGGCGAGCGTGGCGTGTGACTCGCGCAGGTCGCGGCGGTTGGGGTTGGCGTTGATCTCGATCATCGTGCCGTTGGCCGCGGCCGCCTCGAAGACCTTCTCGACGTCGACCTCGTAGCCCTCGCGCCGACCGATCAGCCGCCCGGTGAGGTGGCCGATGCAGTCGAGCAGCGGATGCTCGACGGCCGCGACGATTCGCTTCGTCATCTCGGCCCGCGAGATTCGAAACGAGGTGTGGACCGAGCCGATCGCCCAGTCGAGCTCGGCCAGCAGCTCGTCGGGGTAATCCGGCGAGCCGTCGGTCTGGATGTTGACCTCCGAGCCCGCAAGGACGCGGAAGTCCTCCGTTCCCAGCTTCTGGTTCAGCTCGGCAACCTCCTCGATCCGCCGCCGCAGGTCGTCGGCGGTGACGTGGTCGCCGAAGCCGTGGGTGGCCGAGTGGTCGGTGACGGCCAGATACTCGTAGCCGCGGTCCTGCGCCGCCTGGGCCATCTCGGCGAGCGAGCTCTTGCCGTCGGAGAGCGTCGTGTGGCAGTGCAGGTCGCCGCGCAGGTCGCCGACCTCGACCAGCTCGGGCAGCTCACCGCGCTCGGCCGCGGCGATCTCGCCCCGGCCCTCGCGCAGCTCGGGCTCGACGTATGCGAGCCCGAGGCGCTCGTAGACCTCCGCCTCCGTTGCGTAGCGAGCGCTCTCGCCCGACTCGGCCTCGAGGATGCCGTGCTCGGAGACGGAGAGCCCCATCCGGACGGCCCGCTCGCGCAGCTCGACGTTGTGCTCCTTGGAGCCGGTGAAGTGCTGGAGCAGGTTGCCGTAGGCCTCGGGCGCGACGATCCGCAGGTCGACCTTGACGCCATTGTGGGTCACGATCCGCGCCCCCGAGCTGCCCGACGACCCGGCCGTTGCCGCCAGCGGGTGCTCGGACAGCGTGCCCGCAAGCGCCGCCGGGTCGCTCGCCGTTGCGATCAGATCGACGTCCTTGCAGGTCTCGGCCCAGCGCCGCGCCGAGCCCGCCACCGTGACGGCCTCGCTCGCCGGGTGCGCGCGCAGCGTCTCGGCGAGCTGCTCGGCGACAGGTAGGACCTCCGAGAGCAGCAGGCGTTCGGCGGGACCCTCGGTGGCCAGCCGCTCGAGCGCGGCGAGGATGTTCTGCTCGGCCCTCTCGCCCAGTCCCTTGAGGTCACGCAGCTTGCCGTCCTCGGCGGCCTCGCGGAGCCCGTCGAGGCTCTCGATGCCGGCCTCGTCGTAGAGCCGGCGCGCGGTCTTCGCCCCGAGCCCGGGAATCAGCGTCACCTCGATCAGGGAGGGCGGGAACTTCGCCTTCAGCTTCGCTGCCGCGGGGATCTCGCCGTCGTCGAGCAGGGCGGCGATCTTCGTCTCCAGCGTCTTGCCGACGCCGGGCAGCTCGGTGGCGCGGCCCTCGCGGGCCAGCTCTGCGACCGAGACCGGGCTCTGGCGGATCACCCTGGCCGCCTCGCGGTAGGCGAGCACGCGATACCTCACCGCCCCGTCGAGCTCGTAGAGCGTCGCCAGCTCGGTCAGCGCGTCGGCGATCTCGGCGTTTTGCATCGGCCGGACTCTAGTCGCGCACCGGGCTGCCGAGGGCCTTTACTTCATTTTGTATAGTGGATGTGTGCCGATCGAGTGGGACGTCGGTCCTGCAGGTTCGGTAGAAGACTCGAAACCCGCCAGGCGAAAGCGAGAGGGACAACGTGAGCGGCAAGCTTCCTGACGTGACGGACACAAACTTCCAGGCCGATGTGCTCGAGGCCGACGGCCCCGTGCTGGTCGACTTCTGGGCCCCCTGGTGCGGGCCTTGCCGCGTCGTCCACCCGATTCTCGAGGAGATGGACGCCGAGCGAGACGACCTCAAGATCGTCTCCCTGAACGTTGACGACAACCAGGTATCGGCGACTCGCTACGAGGTGCTCTCGATCCCCACCCTGATCCTGTTCAAGGACGGCGCCGAGGCCAAGCGGATCGTCGGCGCCCGGCCGAAGCGCGGCCTCGAGGCCGAGCTCGGGCCGGTGCTCGTCTAGCTACTCCTCGAAGCTCGGATCTCGGTCACCCGCCACCCGCCGCCTCAGGCGCGCCGGAGCCCGATCCGAAGCTCGCGCCCGTCGACCGTCGCCGCGCTCGGCTCGGTCGAGCCCGTGCCTTCGCCGTTGTAGGCGAGCGCCGTCGCGAGCGTCTCGCCGCCTACGTAGTCCTCGTGCGCCCGCGCGGCCTCGAGCAGCTCGTCGTCGCCGCCCAGCCAGAGCTCGATCCGGTCGGTCACCTCGAGGCCGGCCTGCTTGCGGGCGCCCTGGACGGCGTGGACCACCTCGCGCGCAAGGCCCTCGCGTCGCAGCTCGTCGTCGAGCTCGAGCTCCAGCGCCACCGCGCGCCCGGCCTCGGCCTCGACTTCGTAGCCGGCCAGCGGCTCCATCGCAAGCGTCAGGTCGTCGGGCTCGAGCGGGTGCTCACGCCCGTCGATCGAGATCGCGAGCCGGCGCTCACTGCGGATCGCCTCGGCGGCGTGCTGGGGATCGAGCGCCTCCACGGCGCTCGCCGCCTGCGGCATGTGGCGTCCCAGACGCGGGCCCAGCGTGCGGTAGTTGGGCTTGACCCGGTGGCTGACCAGGTCGTGCTGATCGGAGACGAAATCGACGCGCTTGACGTTGAGCTCCGACTCGACCAGCGCCGCCATCCCCTCGATTGCCTCACGCTCGGCGCCGGCCGCGACGATGATCGCGCGGCCGAGGGGCTGTCGCATCTTGACCCTGGCCTGAGCCCGGGCTGCGCGGCCGAGCTCGACAGCCTTGCGGACCGCGTCCATCCCGGCCTCGAGCTCGCGGTCGCGGAGCGACTCGCGCGGTGCCGGGAAGTCGGCCAGGTGCACCGAGTCGGGCGCGGTGCCGAACTCTTCGGCTCGCCCGGCAGTCAGGTTGCGGTAGATCTCGTCGGAGATGAACGGGATCAGCGGCGCCAGCAGCTTCGAGACCTCGATCAGGCAGTGGCGCAGAGTCGCCAGCGCGGCACGTTCACCGCGCCAGAAGCGCCGCCGCGAGAGCCGTACGTACCAGTTGGAGAGCTCGTCGACGAAGTCCGCGATCGCCCTGCCGGCCTGGGTCGCGTCATAGGCCTCCATCTGCTCGCGGACGCCCGCGGTGGTCGCCTGGAGGCGGGAGAGCAGCCAGCGATCGAGCTGCGCCGAGGGATCGCCGGCGGCGTCCGAGCCGATTCGCGCCGCGTCGGTGTCGGCGCCCTCGATCTCGGCCGGGCCCAGTCCCTCGGCGTTGGCGTAGAGAACCCAGAAGGAGTACGCGTTCCACAGGGTCAGCATGAACTGGCGCGCCGACTCGCCGACCGCCTGCGAGGAGAAGCGATAGCCGGCCCAGGGCTGCTGGGCGGTGAAGTAGTACCAGCGGAAGGCGTCGGCGCCGTGGCGCTCGATCACCTCCCAGGGGTCGACGACGTTGCCCTTGCTCTTCGACATCTTCTGGCCCTCGGGGTCGAGGATCAGGCCGAGGCAGACGCAGTTGAGGTAGCTCGGCTGCTCGAAGACCAGCGTCGAGACCGCGAGCAGCGAGTAGAACCAGCCGCGCGTCTGATCGATCGCCTCGGAGATGAAGTCGGCGGGGAAGCGCTCGGCAAAGCGCGGATCGCCGTCGAATGGGTGATGGAACTGGGCGAATGGCATCGATCCCGAGTCCCACCAGGCATCGATCGTCTCCTCGACCCGGCGCATCGGGCCGCCGCAGGACTCGCAGCTCAGCACGACCGCGTCGATGAACGGCCGGTGCAGATCGTCGGGGACCTCGCCGCCGCGCTCTCGAAGCTCGGCCACAGAGCCGGCGCAGAGCGCTTCGCCGCAGTCGGTGTCCTCGCAGCGCCAGATCGGCAGCGGCGTGCCCCAGTAGCGCTCGCGTGAGAGCGCCCAGTCCTGGTTTCCTTCCAGCCACTTGCCGAAGCGCCCGTGCTTGATGTGCTCGGGATGCCAGCCGATCCGCTCGTTGATCGCCAGCATCTCGTCGCGGACGGCTGTGGTGCGCACGTACCAGCTCGACTTCGCGTAGTAGAGCAGCGCCGTGCCGCAGCGCCAGCAGTGCGGGTAGGAGTGCTCGTAGGCCTCGGAGCGCAGCAGCAGTCCGCGACCCCGCAGGTCCTCGAGGATCCGCGGGTCGGCCTCGCGGACGTTCACTCCCGCGAACTCCCCCATCCGCTCGTCGAACGTGCCATCGGGGAGGACAGGGTTCTGAAGCGTCAGCTCGAAGCGCGCGCCGAGCTCGAAGTCGTCCTCGCCGAAGGCGACCGCGGTGTGCACGATCCCGGTGCCGCCGTCGGTGGTCACGAACTCGGCCGGAAGCACGGTGTGCCCGCGAGGGCCGTAGTCGTCGATGAAGTCAAACGGCGGGCTGTAGCGTACGCCGACCAGGGCCGAGCCGGGGAAGCTGGCGAGGACCTCCGGCGGCTCGTCCTCGGTGCCCAGCTCGAGCACGCGCTCGACAAGGCCCCTGGCGAGGATCAGGACCTCCTCCGCGCCTGAGGGGCGCACCCGCACGTACTCGATCTCCGGCCCGACGGCGAGCGCGGCGTTGGAGAGCAGCGTCCACGGCGTCGTCGTCCAGGCGACGAGGCTGTCGCCCTCGCGAACTGGGCTCTCGGGGAGCTCGTTCGACGGCGGGACCTCTGTCACCGGCAGCCTCACGTAGGCGGATGGGTCGACCACGTCGCGGTAGCCCTGCGCGACCTCGTGCGAGGAGAGGGCCGTGCCGCAGCGCGGGCAGTAGGGCACGACCTTGTGGCCGAGGTAGAGGCGGTCCGAGTCCCAGACCTTTCGCAGCGACCACCAGACCGACTCGATGTAGTCGTTGTCGAGCGTGTGGTAGGCGTCGCCGAGGTCGATCCAGAACCCGATCCGCTCGGTCAGCCGGTCCCACTCGGCGACGTAGCGGAAGACGGACTCGCGGCAGCGCTGGTTGAACTCGGCGATTCCGTAGGCCTCGATCTCGGCCTTCGAGGAGATCCCGAGCTCGCGCTCGACCTCGAGCTCGACGGGCAGCCCGTGGCAGTCCCAGCCCGCCTTCCGCGGCACCCGGTGGCCGGTCATCGTGCGGTAGCGCGGATAGACGTCCTTGTAGACCCGCGAGAGCACGTGGTGGGAGCCGGGCCGGCCGTTGGCCGTAGGCGGCCCCTCGTAGAAGCTCCAGACAGGCGCGTCGGAGCGCAGAGCGAGCGCGCGTGCGAACAGGTCCTGCTCACGCCAGCGCTCGAGCACCCGCTGCTCGAGCTCGGGAAAGGACTGCCTCGGATCTACCGGAGTGAAACCCGCCATCGGGCGGGATTCTAGGTAGGCACGGCACCGCGATAGCCTCGCCCTCAGATGCCCGCGTGAGCTCGAACGGAAGGCGCCATGGCTAGCAGCACGGAGGACCGGCTCTGGGGCGGCGAGACCCAGAAGGCGATCGACAACTTCCCGGTCTCCGGGCACCCGATGCCGGCCCCCGTCGTCCACTGGCTCGGTCGCCTCAAGGCAGCGGCGGCGCGTGCCAACGCCGAGCTCGGCCTGCTCGACGCCGAGCTCGCCGAGCGGATCGCCGCCGCCGCCGACCGCGTCGCCGAGGGCGAGTTCGACGCCCAGTTTCCGATCGACTGCTTCCAGACCGGGTCCGGCACGTCCTCGAACATGAACGCCAACGAGGTGATCGCAAACCTCGCCGGCGACGGGGCCCACCCCAACGATCACGTCAACATGGGCCAGTCCTCGAACGACGTCTTTCCGTCGGCGGTCCACCTGGCGGCGCTGGGCGAGGTCGGCTCCGACCTGCTGCCGGCGATGCGCGGGCTCGCCGAGGCGCTTGAGGCGAAGGCCGAGGAGCTCGCCGACCACGTCAAGGCCGGGCGTACCCACCTGATGGACGCGGTGCCGGTGACCCTGGGCCAGGAGTTCGCCGGCTACGCCGCTCAGATCCGGCTCGGGATCGACCGGGTCGGCGCGACGCTGCCTCGCGTCGCCCAGATCCCGCTGGGAGGCACGGCGACCGGAACCGGCCTCAACACCCACCCCGAGTTCGCCGGCCTGGTGCGCGGCAAGCTTGCCGAGGCGACCGGCGTCGAGGTCTACGAGCCGCTCGACCGCTTCGAGGCACAGGCCAACCGTGACGCGCTCGTCGAGCTCTCGGGGGCGCTCAAGACCGTCGCGGTCTCGCTGATCAAGATCGCCAACGACCTCGCGATGATGGGCTCGGGCCCGCGCGCGGGGTTGGCCGAGCTGCGCCTGCCCGAGCTCCAGAAGGGCTCCTCGATCATGCCCGGCAAGGTCAACCCGGTGATACCCGAGGTCGTGATCCAGGTAGGCGACCAGGTGATCGGCAACGACGCCGCGATCGCGATCGCCGGGACCCAGGGCCAGTTCGAGCTCAACGTGCGCGTGCCGTTGATCGCCCGCAACCTGCTCGACCAGGTCAAGCTGCTCTCGGCCGCCTCGCGGCTGCTCGACACCAAGTGCGTGGCGGGGCTCGAGGCCAACGCCGAGATGACCGAGCGCCATGCCGAGGCCACGCTCGCGGCGGCGACCGCGCTCAACCCCCACATCGGCTACGACCGCGCCAGCGAGATCGTCAAGCAGGCGGCCAGCTCCGGTCGCACGCTTCGCGAGGTCGCGAGCGAGCAGGGCGTCGACGCGGCGACCCTCGACGCGGCGCTCGATTACCGCGCTATGGCCCGGCCCCACGGCTGAGCCGCGTGGCAGCCGTGTCCGCCACGAGATCAGGCCCGAGGTGAGTACCTAAGCTCCTTCGGAAGGACTTTTCACGCACGCGAGCGAGGAGCGGCGCATATGACCGAGACTCAGGACGAGGCCCGAGATGGGGCCGGCACCACCGAGACGGCGACGTTCGGAGCGGGCTGCTTCTGGAAGCCGGAGTCGGCTTTCAAGCAGCTCGAAGGGGTCGTCGAGACGGCCGTCGGCTACGAGGGCGGGACGGTCGAGAACCCGAGCTACGAGCAGGTCTGCAGCGGCACGACCGGCCACGCCGAGGTCTGCGAGGTCAGCTACGACCCCGAGCGGATCTCCTACGAGCAGCTGCTCGACCGCTTCTGGCGCCTCCATGACGCGACCCAGGTCGACCGCCAAGGCCCCGACGTCGGCACCCAGTACCGCTCGGTGATCTTCGCCCACACCCCGCAGCAGGCCGAGCTCGCAGAGGCCGCGCGCGAGCGCGAGCAGGGCCGGGTCAAGGCTCCGATTGCCACCTCGATCGAGCCGGCTCAGACGTTCTGGCGCGCCGAGGAGTACCACCAGTGCTATCTCGAGAATCGCCAGAGCCCGGCGCAGATGCTGCGCGAGCTGATCGGCCGGTGAGAGCCGGGCGCGCCGGCGCCCTCGCCGCGAGCTGCGCTGTGGCCGGGGCGAGCTTGGCGCTGCTCGCGGGCTGCGGCGAGAAGGCGGAGCCCGAACCGAAGCCAGGTCCCGCTCCGGGCTCGAGCGCCGCCGCGACCGAATTGACGGTGATGCTCGACGCCGACGGCCCGGGCGGCGAGCGGC
>JACDBR010000226.1 GCA_013694825.1 Solirubrobacterales bacterium | reverse complement strand
ATCGTCGCCCGCCCCAGCGAGCAGGTCGAGCTCGACGCGGAGTTGCTGGTAGCCGAGGGGCGGCCCTACGTCTCGCGGGGCGGGATCAAGCTCGCCAACGCGCTCGATTCGCTGAAGGTCGAGGTCGGCGGACTGGATTGCCTCGACGTCGGCGCCTCGACCGGAGGGTTCACCGACTGCCTGCTCCAGCGTGGCGCCGCGCGCGTGATCGCGCTCGACGTCGCCCACGGCCAGCTCGACTGGTCGCTCAGATCCGATCACCGCGTCAGCGTGATCGAGCGCACCAACGCCCGCGAGATCGTGCCCGATTCGTTGCCGTTTCGGCCCGTCCTCGCGACGATCGACGTGTCCTTCATCTCGCTGACCAAGCTGATCGGCCCGGTCGGCGCCGCCCTGGCCACCGGTGGTGAGACGTTGGCAATGGTCAAGCCACAGTTCGAGCTCGGCAGGGGCAGGGTCAGCGGCGGCGTCGTCCGCAAGGCGCGCGAGCGCCGCGAGGCGCTTCGAGCGGTCGCCGGGGCGGCCATGGATCAGGGATACGTGGTAGCCGGGCTGGCGAGCTCGGGGCTTCCCGGCCCGAAGGGCAACCGCGAGACCTTCCTGCATTTGGCCGGAGATCAGGCGCGAGCACTCGCCGATCTCGAGGCGGCGATCGCCGCGATCGAGCCTTGAGCGTGCGCCGCGCCGCGCCGCCCGGCAACGTGCTCCGGGCCACCGTGGTCACGCACATGCAGCCGGCTCAGACCGAGGACGCGCTGAGCGTCGTCGCCACGGTCGCAGAGCGAGCCGGATGTGAGCTCTTCGCCGGTCCCGAGGAGTCGCGAAAGCACGCGGCCCTGGGCGAGGTCGTGCGCCCCGCCGACGAGCTCGACGGCCCCGCCGACATCTGCATCGTGCTCGGCGGTGACGGCTCGATCCTGCGTGCCCTGAGGCGCACGGCCGGCACCGACACGCCTGTCTTCGGCTTCAACTTCGGCACGGTCGGGTTTCTCGCGGCGACCGAGCGCGCCGACCTGAGCATGGTGCTCGAGCGCGCATTTGCCGGCGAGTTCGAGGTCATGGCTTTGCCCGGGCTGCGAGCCGAGGTCGACGTCGAGCACCCGGTCGGGCTCAACGACATCTCGCTGCTGCGCCGCCCGGAGCGCCGCGTCGCTGAGCTCTCCTACTCCGTCGGAGGGGCCGAGATCGCCGACGTCCGCTGCGACGGAATCGTCGCTGCGACGCCGGCCGGGTCCACCGGCTACAACCTGGCCAACGGCGGCCCGATCCTGGCCTGGGGCGTGGGCGGGTACGTCGTCAGCTTCGTCGCTCCCCATACGCTGACGGGCCGCGCCATCGTGATCGCGCCGGGCGACGTCCTGACGGTGCGAAACGCCGCCGGGCGCGAGCCGGTCGACATCGTCTTCGACGGCGTCCACGAGGCCGAGCTCGAGTCGGGGGCCTCGCTAGACATCGGCTTTCACGACGACGTCGCCAGGCTTGCCCAGCTCCCCGGCTCGAGCTTCTACCGTCGCGTGCTCGAGAAGTTCGGCCCACTCGCCCGCTAGTGAAGGTGACCCCCGGTTCTACGTCCATATCGTGGTGAACTTCCGGCACCTCGAGAGGAACACGGGCTCGTGGGGGCTGGGCCTCGTCTCAGGCTGAGCCGGCGAGCAGGCGCTGGAGCAGCCCGACGAGCTGCTCACGCTCGTCGACGGAGAGCCCGTGGGTCATCTCCCCCTCGGCCGCGCGCAGGGCCCTTCCAGCCCACCGCAGCCACTCGGCCCCGGCGGGGGTCACCTCGAGGGCGTAGGCGCGCCGGTCGGCGGGGTTCCTACGCCGTTCGACGTAGCCGGCGGCCTCGAGGTCGTCAATCACGGTCACCATCGTGCTGCGGTCGATCCGGCTGCGCTCGACGAGGGCGCTCTGGGAGACCGGCCCCCCCTCGCTGATCATCGTCAGGGCACCGAAGTGCTTCGGCGTCAGCCCGTCGTCCTCGAGCGCCAAGGTCGCGAGCGCGAACGCCTGCAGGTGGGCTTGGCCGAGCAGATAACCGACGTGGTTCGACAGCGATGGGCTAAGCCGGGGGCCGGCGACGGGCCGGTCGGTCTCGGGCGGCTGATCGATGGGCATGACGAGATAATGCTATAACACTGATCGTCAGTAAGCCGGATAATCCGCTGCACGTTGAAAGGCAGGTCCCGCATTGGAGCGCAAGTGGTGGACGCTGATCGTGGTCTGCGTAGCGACGCTGATGCTGCTGATCGACGTGACGATCGTCAACGTCGCGCTGCCCGACATCCAAGCCGACCTCGGAGCTGGGCTCTCGAGCCTCCAGTGGGTGGTCGACGCCTACGCCCTCACCCTCGCCGCCTTCCTGCTCGTCGCCGGCTCGCTCGGCGATCGGCTGGGGCGAAAGCGCGTCTTCAGCTTCGGCTTCATCCTGTTCACCTTCGCCTCGCTGCTGTGTGGTCTGGCCGGCACCCCGACCTTGCTCAACCTGGCGCGCGGCCTGCAGGGAATCGGCGCCGCAGCGATGTTCGCGACCACACTGGCGCTGATCGCCCAGGAGTTCCAGGGCCGCGACCGCGCCACCGCCTTCGGCGTCTGGGGTGCGACGATCGGCGGCGCGGTGGCTATTGGCCCGCTGATCGGCGGCCTGCTGACCGAGGGCCTTGGCTGGGAGTGGATCTTCTTCGTCAACATCCCGATCGGCCTCGCGGCCCTGGTGCTGACGCAGATCAAGCTGGTCAACGTCGCCGCCTCCGAGCAGCAGCCCGTCGACTGGCTCGGCCTGGTCGCCTTCTCGAGCGGCCTCTTCGCGCTGATCTACGGGCTGATCCGAGGCAACCCCGAGGGTTGGGGAAGCGCGCCGATCGTCGCCTCGCTCAGCGCTGCCGTGCTGCTGATGTCGGCGTTCGTCGCGATCGAGCTGCGAAGCCCGAAAGCGATGCTCGACCTCTCGCTGTTTCGAAAGCCGGCCTTCAGCGGGGTGAGCCTCGTCGCCTTCGCGCTCTCGGCCGGGATGTTCGCGATGTTCCTCTACATGACGCTCTACCTGCAGGGAGTGCTGGCGCTCTCACCGCTCGAGACCGGCCTTCGCTTCCTGCCTCTGACCCTGCTCTCGTTCTTCGTCGCCCCGATCGCAGGGCGCTTCTCGGACCGCGTCCCGCCGCGGATGGCGATGGGCGCCGGATTGGGGCTGGTCGGCCTTGGCCTGCTGCTGATGGGCGGGCTCGACGTCGGCGGCGAGTGGACTGCGCTGCTGCCGGGCTTCATAGTCGCCGGGGTCGGGATCGGGCTCGTCAACCCGAACATCGCCTCGACGGCGGTCGGCGTCGTCTCCCAGGCGCGCGCCGGGATGGCCTCGGGGATCAACTCGACCTTCCGCCAGGTCGGAATCGCGACCGGCGTAGCCGGACTCGGCGCTGTCTTTCAGGCCAGGATCGAGTCCGAGCTGGCCGCGCTCGTTCCCGGGGCGCCGGGGGCGCTGACCGAAGCGGTCGCGGCCGGCGCCGGCGATCAGGCGATCGCCCAGGCACCCACGGGGCTCAGAGACCAACTCAGCGTTGCCGCCGAGCAGGCCTTCGTCAGCGGGCTGAACGAGATTCTGCTGATCGCCGGCGTTCTCACCCTCGCCGGCGCCGTGGCCGGGCTACTGCTGGTCCGCGGGCGTGACTTCGTCGGGCAAGAGCTTCCCGTGGGGGTGAATCCGTCCCCCGGCGCCGCTACAACCGCTGGCGATGCTGCTTGAGCTCCGGATCGAGAACCTGCTGCTGATCGAGCGCGCCGAGCTTCGCTTCGGCGGCGGGCTGAACGCAATCACCGGGGAGACGGGGGCCGGCAAGACCGTGCTCGCGCACTCGCTGGATCTTCTGCTCGGCGGCAGAGCCCGGCCGCAGATAGTCAGGCCGGGCGCAGGCGAGGCGTGGGTTGAGGGCGTTTTCTCCCTTCCCGAGGGCCTGCTCGATGAGCCGGCCCTGGCGGAGATCGCCGCGCGACTTCCCGCGGGTGCCGACGAGGTGGCGCTCGGGCGCCGGATCGGAGCCTCGGGACGCACGAGCGCCTTCATCGCCGGCCGTTCGGCCGCCGCGGCCGACCTGACGGCGCTCGGCTCTCGGCTCGTCTCCTTCTTTGGTCAGCACGAGCATCGGCGTCTGGCCCTGGGCTCGGCTCAGCTCGAGATCCTCGACGGCTCGGCCGGATCGGAGCATCTGGCGGTGCGAGGACGCTACCGCTCCGCGCACCGTCGGGCCGCCGCCATCGAGCATGAGCTGGCCGAGCTGCGCGAGCGCCAGGGGTCGCGTGAGCGTGACCTCGACCTGCTGCGCTTCGAGCTCGCCGAGATCGACGAGGCATCGCCAGATGCTGAGCGGGTCGCGGAGATGCACGCCGAGCGGGAGCAGCTGCGCCACGCCGAAGCGCTGCGAGCGGCTGCCGGCGGGGCATCGATCGCGCTGTCGGGCGACGCTGACTCCGACGCCGGAGCGATCGCGCTGCTGGCGGGCGGGGGGTCGGCCCTCGACGGGGTAGAGGGGATCGACCCCGAGCTCGACGCGCTCGCCGAGCGGCTGCGGGCCGCGAGCGTCGAGCTCTCAGACTTGGCGGGCGAGCTGCGCGGCCTCGCCGAGCATGTCGAGGCGGAGCCCGGGCGGCTCGAGGGACTCGACGAGCGACTTGCCGCGCTCGAGCGCCTGCGCCGCAAGCAC
>JACDBR010000215.1 GCA_013694825.1 Solirubrobacterales bacterium | reverse complement strand
GAGCTCGACTGGGAGCGTGAGCGATCGGCCGAGGGAAGATACGACTCGGCCTGAACCGGCTCCGATCCGCGGCGCTTGACCTAGGATCGCCTGATGGTGGGGTCCGTGCCGCCGCGACCGTGGAGAGGGAGCTGATCGAATGAACCAAGGGTCCCGCGCCCGCAATCGCGCGCTGCTCGTCACGCTCGCCGCCACGCTCGCCGCGGTGCTGCTCGCCGTCCCGAGCGCCGCGCTCGCTCAGCTGCCACCCGACGGACCCGAGCCCGGGGCCTACCAGGAGGACGATGCGGGAGGCTTCCTCAACATCATCCCGCCCGGCCAGAACGGACACACGAACGGCGCCGACATAGCCGCCTTCTTCGCCACCGGTCAGCGCCCGCCGCACTCAGACGACCAGATCCAGATGTACGAGGACCTCGTCTACGCCTACGACAACCCGGGCTTCGACCGCGGCTCGCTGACCGACTACTTCAAGGACGCCAGCTTCGGCGTCCCCGCGGGCGAGGCGGAGCGCACCTACAGCCCGCGCCCGGACGTCACGATCGTCCGCGACTCCGATTTCGGCGTCCCCCACATCTACGGCTCCGACCGCTCGGGCGCGATGTTCGGTATCGGCTACGCGACCGCCGAGGACCGTCTCTTCTTCATGGACGTGCTGCGCCACACCGGCCGCGCCCAGCTCTCCTCGTTCGTCGGCGGCTCGGAGTCAAACCGCGAGATGGACCAGTCCGTCTGGGCCGACACCCCCTACCGCGAGCGCGAGCTCCAGCTCCAATACGACCGCGCCGACGAGCTCTACGGTGAGTCGGGCGAGCAGATCCAGCAGGACGTCCAGGACTACATCGACGGGATCAACGCCTACATCGCCGAAGCCCGGGTCAACCCCGCCAAGCTGCCCGGCGAGTACGCGGCAGTCGGCCAGCCGCTGGAGGACTTCAAGGTCACTGACGTGATCGCGACCGCCGCGCTGGTCGCGGGGATCTTCGGCAAGGGCGGGGGCGGCGAGCTCGACTCGGCCCAGGTGCTGCTTTCGGCCCGCAAGCGCTTCGGCAAGGGCCGCGGCACCGAGGTCTGGGAGGACTTCCGCTCGGCCAACGACGCCGAGGCGCCGACCACGGTCCACAAGCGCCGCTTCCCCTACCAGACCGAGCCCCGCGATCCCAAGGGCACCGCGCTTCCCGACCGCGGCAGCGTCCGCGAGGCCAAGGTCGTGGTCGCCTCGACCGGAGGGGGTCAGGCCGCGGCCTCGACCCAGTACCCCGGCCTCGCCAGCGTGATGGCGCCGCTACTCGAGCAGAGTGGGATGTCGAACGCGCTGCTCGTCTCCGGCGAAGAGTCGGCCAGCGGCACCCCGATCGCCGTGATGGGCCCGCAGGTCTCCTACTTCACCCCCCAAATCCTCACCGAGCAGGACGTCCACGCTCCGGCCACGGCCGAGGCGCCGGGGATCGACGCCCGCGGCACGGCCTTCCCGGGCACCAACCTCTACGTCCAGCTGGGCCGCGGCGACGACTACGCGTGGAGCGCGACCTCGGCCGGTCAGGACATCGTCGACACCTACGCCGTCCCGCTCTGCGAGCCCGAAGGCGGCAGGCCGACGTTCAAGTCGAAGGGCTACCGCTTCCGTGGCAAGTGCCAGAGCTTCGACGTGCTGCGGCGCACCAACGCCTGGAAGCCGAGTGCCGCCGACCAGACCCCGCCGGGCACCGAGACCCTGCGCACCCAGCGCACGAAGCTCGGAATCGTCGTCGCGAAGGCGCGGATCAAGGGCGCCCCCTACGCGTACACGCGCCTGCGCTCGACCTACTTCCACGAGACCGACCCCTCGGTGCTGGGCTTCTCGGACTTCAACAACCCGCGCAAGATGGACACGCCGAAGGAGTTCTTCAAGGCGGCCAACAAGATCGACCTCACCTTCAACTGGTTCTACGCCAATGAGAACAAGATCGCCTACTTCAACTCCGGCTCGAACCCGGTCCGGCCCAAGGGCACCGATCCGAGCCTGCCCGTCTTCGGGACCAAGCGCTTCGTCTGGAAGCGGCTCGACACGAAGCTCCAGACCTCCGCCCAGGCGCCGCTGAAGTCCCACCCGCACGTAGTCGACCAGGACTACCTGTCGAGCTGGAACAACAAGCAGGCCAAGGGCTACGCCGCCTCCGACGACAACTACGCCTACGGCTCGGTCTATCGCTCCGACTCGCTCGACGAGCGGATCGAGCGCGGGATCAAGGGGCAGCGGAAGATGAACCTGGTCGAGCTCGTCCAGGCGATGGAGGACGCCGGGACCGTCGACCTTCGCGGCAGCCAGGTGCTGCCATGGGCACTGCGCGTGGTCGAGAGCGGCGGTCGGGTCTCGGCTCCGGCCAGGCGCGCGATCAGGGCGCTTCGCGCCTGGCTGCGCGACGGCGCCCACCGCCGCGACGCCGACGACGACGGCACCTACGAGCACGCGAGGGCGGTCCAGATCATGGACGCCTGGTGGCCGAAGCTGATCGCGGCCGAGTTCAGGCCGACGCTCGGCAAGGGCCTCTACAACCAGATCCAGTCGGTTCGTGGCACCGACGACACCCCGCACAAACCCAGCTCGAACCAGGGCTCGGCCTACAACGGCGGCTGGTATCACTACGCCGAGAAGGACCTGCGGACGATCCTCGGCGCGCCGGTCCGCGACCGCTACTCGCGCGTGTACTGCGGTGGCGGCAAGCTCGCCAAGTGCCGCAAGCGGCTGCTGGGGAGCCTGGTCAGGGCAAGCAACGCCCGCTACGCGAAGGTCTACGCCGGCGCCGATGACTGCGGGCAGGGCGATCCGCAGTGGTGCTTCGACGCCGTCGAGCATCTGCCGCTAGGCGCGATCACCCAGCCGTCGATCCATTGGATCAACCGCCCGACCTTCCAGCAGGTGATCGAGATCGGCCGCTAGCGCGCGGGCCGCCGGCGCCTCGAACGGCGAGGTGCGAGCCAGCCGGCAACGCTGAGCGCTTCGCATCGCGATGCCCCTCCCAGGGCCGCGACGGCGGTGGCTAGGCTGCGCCGGTGCCCTGGGTCGAGTCCGAATCAATGTCGTTTCGAGCCCGGCACGAATCCGCCGACCACGCCTGCGCCCAGCGCGTCCTCGACTCGCTCGAGGAGCGCCGGCTGCGCCTCGAGGAGTACTTCGACGACGTCCCGGGAGGGATCACCGTCGTGATCCACCCCTCCCCCGCCTGGCTCTCGGCGGCCCACCCCTTCCTCCCGGCCGCCCGGCTCGCCGCGGCGCCGGCGGGGCGGCGCTATCTCGCCGGCTGGCCGATGGCCTCGGAGCTTCACGTGCTGAGCGACGAGCACCTCGAGCGGCGAGCCGCGGGCAGCGACTCGCTGGCGGCGCTGCTCGGCACCGCCGAGCGCCTCTACGCGCAGCTCGTAATCGGCGGCGCCAACGAGAAGCTGCCGCCCCCCTGGGGGCCCGGCCGCTTCGTGCGCTACCTGCGCTGGACGTGGCTGGTCGAGGGCGGCGCCCAGTACTTCTCCGGCCAGACGCCGCTGTTTCGAGCGGCGATCTCAACCCGCATGCGCGATCGCCGCCGGCCGACGTTTCCGCCCTCCCCGCGCGACGCGATCACTCTCGGCGGCACGATCTTCGACCTGCTCGAGCGCCTGCGGGGTATCGACGCCTGCCTGGTGTTGATGTCGCGCCTTCGCCGCGGCGGATCCGGCGCCGCGATCGAGCTCGCATTCGACGCCCCGCTGCGCCGGGTCGAGGAGCAGTGGCGCCGCTACCTGCGTGAGGATCTGCGCCCGGGCGCACTCATCGACGAGGCCGCCCGGTTCGAGGGCTGAGCCGGATCAGGTGGTCAGCAGGTAGAGAACGAGCACGATCAGGGCCGCAGCCGCGAGCGCGAGCACGGCGCCGATCGCGAAGGCCCGATGACCTTGGGCCTGCTCGACGGCTGCGACGCCGCCCTCGGGAGCCAGCAGCTCGCGAGCGATCTCAAGCCCCGAGGCCGGCACCATGACGTCGCGCGGGCCGGCGGCCAGGAAGTCGGGCACGTCGAAGCCCCGCGAGCGGCGCAGCACGGTCGGAATGCCCTCCTCGAGCAGCATGCCCTGGATCAGCTCAGCCTCGGCGAGGTTGGAGGCGAAGCCCGCCTTGACCAGCGGCCCCTCGGCGTACTGAGGGCGGATCTTCCGCGCCCGCTCATGGCCGGCGCTGGACGCCTGCTCCTCGACGGGGGCGTCGATCACGAGCGGCATCCCACAGGCCGGGCAGAAGCGCTCGGCCGGATCGAACAGCGCTCGGCAGCGCGGGCAGCTCAGCGGCGCCGTTGCACGCTCCCCGCCAGCGTCAGCCGACAACCAGCTCGACCTCCTCGACCGCCCCGTCGCGAATCGCGAAGGACCGCACTACCGGCTCGGCCTCGGCCAGCGAGCAGATGATCCACAGCGGGTCGGACCACTCGCGGGCGAGGTTGACGTCGGTCTGCGAAGGGAAGGCCTCGCTGCGCGTGTGCGAGTGGTAGATCGCCGCGATCTCGTCCCCCGCCTCGTCGATCTCGTTGTAGATGCGGATCTGGTCGCTGGGATGGATCATGAAGCTCATCGGGTTGGCGAACTCGTTGCGCGCCCGGAAGACCCGCGTCGCCGAGCCGTCGCGACCGGCGACGATCCCGCAGCACTCGTTGGGGTCCTCCTCGCGGCTGTGGGCGACGATCTCGTCGAGCTGGGTACGGGTGATGCGCATCGCGGCGAGGCTAGTCGCCGGGCCAGCGACCCGGGCGGAGCCGAGACGGAGGCGGGCTACCACCAGACGGTGTTATCGATCCCTTCGAGCTCCTCTACGGGCTTCGTGTAGACGCCCGAGGAGAGGTACTTCCAGCCGTCGTCGGGGACGAGGAAGACGACGTTGCCCTCATCGATCTCGGCGGCGATCCGGTGGCAGATCGCGGCTATCGCCCCAGAGGAGACGCCGGCGAAGATCCCCTCCTCATGCAGCAGCTTCTGTGTCCAGACGATCGCGTCATGGTTGGAGACCATGATCTTGCGGTCGAGGACCGAGAGATCGATGATCGGCGGGATGAAGCCGTCGTCGAGTGAGCGCAGGCCCTGGACGAGCTCGCCCTGCATCGGCTCGGCGGCGACGATCTTCGTCTCCGGGTCATGCTCCTTGAGCCGGCGGCCATTGCCCATCAGCGTCCCGCCCGTGCCGAGGCCGGCGACGAAGGCGCTCACCGTCTCGAGCTCGTCGAGGATCTCGACCGCGGTGCCGTGGTAGTGGGCGTCGGGGTTGGCCTCGTTGCCGTACTGGTAGGGCATGTAGAAGCTCGAGTCGCCCTCGACTATCGAAAGCGCCTTCTCGACCGCTCCGTTGGAGCCCTTGGCACCCTCGGAGAAGATGATCTCGGCGCCGAACATGCGCAGCAGCTCGGTCCGCTCCTCGGTCACGTTGTCGGGCATCACGACCTTGATCGGATAGCCCTTGCGGCGGCAGATCATCGCCAGCGAGATGCCTGTTTTGCCCGAGGTCGGCTCGAGGATCGTCTGCCCGGGCTCGAT
Source organism: Solirubrobacterales bacterium (assembly GCA_013694825.1). Lineage (GTDB taxonomy): Bacteria > Actinomycetota > Thermoleophilia > Solirubrobacterales > 70-9 > JACDBR01. The sequence continues at coordinate 2,853 of JACDBR010000215.1, read as the reverse complement.
CGCGCCCGCCTCCTCGGCGGCCTCGATCATCGACTTGGCGACTCGGTCCTTGACCGAGCCGGTCGGGTTGCGGCCCTCGAGCTTGGCGAAGATCCGAACTCCCGGCTTCGGCGAGAGCCGCGGAAGCTCGACGAGCGGCGTGTTGCCGACGGCCTCCAGAACGTTGCCGTAGCGACCCCCGCACGGCCTGTTGAGCAGCCCCTCGCCAGTCACTTCAGGAAGTGTAGTAAAGGGGCGGCGTGCGCCTGAGGCCGGGCTCTGGGATCATCCTGGCGCCGTTCTTGCGGCCTTCTCGCGCGTTCGCGGGGGTATCGACCGGGGGGCTCGCCGTTGAAGGGTCTGACGCAGGATGAACAGCTCGACGGCCAGCCCGCCGACAGCCGCGACGCGATCCTCGTGGCCGCATGCCGGGCGGTCGCCGAGCAGGGCATCCGTGGCATGCGCCTCGAAGCCGTGGCGCGGGAGGCCGGCGTGTCGGTTCCGCTCGTCTACTACCACTTCGAGTCACGCCCTGGCCTGATCCGGGCGGTGCTGCGCTACGTCGGCGCCGCGGCGCCCTCGGAGGTCCTGCGCGAGCGGCCGCCCGGATTCAGCGCCTACGAGGCTCTCGAGGCAGCGCTGATCTCCGAGATCGACGACGAGCCTCGCGTACGCGACGCCTCGGTGATCTGGGGCGAGGTCAACGCCTCGGCGGTCTTCGACCCGAAGCTTCGCGACGAGCTGCGGCGCGTCAACCGCGCCTGGTCCGCGCTCGTGGCCGAAGCGATCGAGTCCGGGATCGCCGATGGATCGGTCGATCCCACGGTCGATCCAGCCGTCGCGGCTGAGCTGCTGATCTCGCTCGTAGACGGCCTATGCGCCCGCTGGCTCGGTGGCACGCTCGAGGTCGAGCGGGCTCGCCGGCTCGTCGCCGCGGCGCTTCGCGCCGCACTCGCGCCGCGCCGCGCCTCGGACTCAATCGAATAGGGTCCGTCGTCCTCGACGCCGGGACGCGCAGGGGCAGGGATATCGATCAGCAGGAGGGTTCACGAGTGAAGGTCTTTCGGATCAGGTTGGCGATGGTGCTGATGGCGCTCGTGTCGGCGCTCGGCGTCGCCGCGTGCGGCGGCGAAGAGGAGAGCGCGAGCACGACCAGCTCAACGGGCGCCACGGGCGCGACCGGGGCCACGGGTGGCGAGAGCGATTCGTCGTCGACGAGCAGCGCCGATCTGGGCCTGCTCAACGAGGGCGAGCTGTTGGTCGGCACGGACGCCCCGTTTCCGCCGTTCGAGATCGGCACGCCCGACGTCAGCGGCTTCAGCGGCTACGACATCGAGGTGATGAATGCGATCGCCGACCAGCTCGGCGTCGAGCCGACCTACATGAACACCAGCTTCAACACGATCTTCCGCGACACCGCGTCGGGCCAGTTCGACATCGCCGCGGCGGCCTCCACGATCACCCCGGAACGCTCGAAGGTGGTCACCTTCTCGGATCCCTACTACGAAGCCCAGCAGGCGCTCGTCGTCGCTGAGGGCTCCGACGTGGCCTCCGTTGACGACCTCTCCGGTTTGATCGTCGGAGCTCAGGACGGGACCACGGGCGAGACCTACGCCAACGACGAGACCGAGGCCTCCGAGGTGCGCGGCTTCCCGCAGGGCCCCGATGCGATCGCCGCCCTGACCACGGGCCAGGTGGAGGCCGTGATCATCGACCAGCCGGTCGCGATCGACGCCGAGGAGCAGACCGGAGGCGTGACGGTGGTCGAGGAGATCCAGACCGACGAGCTCTACGGCTTCCCGATGGCGCCGGACAACACCGCCCTGATCGAGGCGGTGAACGGCGCTCTCGATGAGCTCAAGCAGGACGGCACGATCGACGAGCTCTACGAGAAGTACTTCTCGACCACGCCACCCGAGACGGTGAGCGGAGGCTGAGCGGGCGACGCCGGCGCGAGCGCCGCTCGGTGCCAGCGACAGCAGGAGATCCGGAGAGGGGCGCTCGAGGTCGCCCCTCTCCATGTAACGGCTGGCAGGCTGATGCCGGGTAGCTAGTACCTCGCCGCGCCCGCGGCGAGGTAGCGGGGTCCCCAAGAGGCAGGAGAGAGCATGGAATTCCTACTCGACTACTACTTCGACGTCAGCGTCATGACCGACAACTTCGGTCCGATCCTCGAGGGGTTCTGGCTGACCTTGAAGCTGTCGCTGGTCTCGGGTGCCCTGTCGCTCGTCTGGGGCCTGGTCCTGGCGGTGCTGCGCCAGCTTCCCGGCCGCGCCGCCGCGCCGGTTCGCTGGCTGACTATCGGCTACATCGACGTCTTCCGCGGCGTCCCGCTGCTGCTCGTCCTGCTGCTCGTCTCGGGCGCGCTCTCGACCCTCTCCTCGCCGGGAGGCGGCGACGTGATCCCGGACTCGATCGGACTGCCGACCTGGTTCGGCCAGACATCGCCGTTCTGGTACGGAGTGATCGGGCTGACGCTGACCTACGGCGCCTACATGGCCGAGGTTTACCGAGCCGGGATCGAGGCCGTTCCCGGCGGCCAGATGGAGGCTGCCCGCTCGCTCGGGATGAGCCACGGACAATCGATGCGCTTCATCGTCGTCCCCCAGGCGGTGCGGCAGGTGATCCCGCCGCTGCTCAACGATTTCATCGCGCTGATGAAGGACACATCGCTGGTCCTCGTGCTCGGTGCGATCGAGGTGGTCGCCGCGGGTCAGAACGTGCAGGTAGCCCTCTTCAACGGCTCCGGCCTCGTGCTCGGCGCGATCCTCTTCCTCGTGGTGACGATCCCCCTGGCGCGCCTGGTCGACTGGCTGATCAACCGCCAGCAGAGCCAGACGAAGCGCGGGGCCGGGTCGGCGAGCACCGCCAGCC
>JACDBR010000207.1 GCA_013694825.1 Solirubrobacterales bacterium | reverse complement strand
GATCTGGTTCGGGTAGTCGGAGCGGCCGGTCGCCATGATCCGCACGTGGGGGGCCGCCTCCTCGGGCATCACCTCGGGAGTCGGGTTGGCCATCGCGAAGACGATCGCATCGTCGGCCATGCGGCCCAACGCCTCGGGGGGGATCAGCCCCGGCCCGGAGACGCCGATGAACAGGTCGCAGCCCTCGATCACGTCCGCTGGCGACCCGAGCCGGTTCTCGGGGTTGGAGTTCTCCGAGTACCAGCGCTTGATCTCGGTCATCTCACCGGAGCGGTAGTCCTCGCGCTCGGTCGCGAGTGCGCCTGTGCGGTCGCAACCGATGACGTTCGCGACCCCTGAGGCGAGCATCATCTTCGTAACGGCCACGCCCGCCGCGCCGAGGCCGAGCACGAGCACGCTCAGGTCTTCGATCGGCTTGCCGACGATCTTCAGCGCGTTGAAGAGCGCGGCCATGGTGACGACGGCGGTTCCGTGCTGATCGTCGTGGAAGACGGGAATGTCGAGCTCGTCCTTGAGTCGCTCCTCGATCTCGAAGCAGCGCGGGGCGGAGATGTCCTCGAGGTTGATCCCGCCGAAGGTAGGCGCGATCAGACGCACGGCCTCGATGATCCGTTCCGGATCGTTGGTGTCGAGGCAGATCGGGAAGGCGTCGATCTGGGCAAATTCCTTGAACAGCATCGCCTTGCCCTCCATCACCGGCATCGCGGCGGCCGGGCCGATGTCGCCGAGGCCCAGCACGGCCGTGCCGTCGGAGACGACCGCGACCGTGTTGCGCTTGATCGTGAACTCGAACGCCTTCGTGCGATCGGCGGCGATCTCGAGGCAGACCCTCGCCACGCCTGGCGTGTAGGCCATCGAGAGGTCGTCGCGGGTCTTCAGCGGGTACTTGTTGTGCTGCTCGATCTTGCCGCCTCGATGCATCTGAAGCGTGCGGTCGATGTAGTCGAGCACCCGCGCGCCTCGAGTCGAGCCGATCGCCCGCAGGATCTCCCGCCAGTGGTCCTGGTTGCGGGCGTCGATCGTGAACTCGCGCACTCGCTTGCCCTCGGCGCCGGCCCCGGGCACGACGTCGACGCCCTGTAGCGCCCCGCCCGCCTCGGCGATCCGCGCGGTGAGCTTGCCGAGCGGGTCCGCGCGCGCGTCGAGCTCGACGCGGACGACGACGGCGTACTGAGCGGAGACTGGAGCCACGGGCGCCGCATCATAGGTCGAGCGCCGCTGGGCGCCCCGGGCGCAGACGGGTGAAGTGCCGCCCGGCGCTAGCCGGTGGGCGAGCCCTTCTCCTGCTCGCCCGCCTCGGCCTCCTCCTCCTCGGCCCCCTCGGCCTCCTCCTTCTCGGCCTTCTCCTTCTCCTCCTGCTCGGCCTTCTCCTTCTCCTCCTGCTCGGCCTCCTCCTTCTCCTCCTGCTCGGCCTTGGCCTTCTCCTCAGCCTCCGCTTCGGCCTCGAGCTCGGCCTGGCGCGCCTCGCAGTACTCGCGGATCGTCTCCACCTTGCCCTCGAACCCCTGGTCGCGTTGAATCGGGTTGGAGATCGGCGCGCGGGCGCACCAGGCTGTCGTCGGTCAGCTCGACGATCACCCTGTCCGTGGCGAGGAAGCGCGTCGACTTGATCTCGCGGATCCGCTCCCAGGGCACCTCCTGCGTTTGGAAGCCGCTGAGGAAGAGACCGTCGGAGCGCAGCTCGACACCCCACTGGCCCCAGGCGAAGTAGAGGGCGACGAAAGCCGCGAGGAACGCGATCGCGTAACCCAGGTTGCCGTTGAAGAGCTGGACGACGAAGAGCAACAGCCCAACGCCCAAGAAAATCAGTCGCTGACGTGGCTCCAGCGTGTAGCGGATCCGCTCGGCGGAGTCCTCGTCGCGCTCCGCGCCGTTACCTTCCTGGCCTTCGCGGTCGGGCTCGTCGGTGGTCTCGTCACTCATCTCCAGAGCATGTTCTCAGGCATCCCCAGCACGACGTTCCGGTCGGCCCGCGCAAGCGACCTAGCCTCGCCTCATGGCTAGGGCGCGCTCCTCCGCCTCGACAGTCAGCCCTCGCCTGGTCGGCCTCGCGCTGGGCGCGCTCGGAGTGCTCGGCTTTTCCTTCTCGCTGCCCGCGACCAAGCTGGCGGTCGGCTCGCTCGATCCCTGGTTCGTCGCCTTCGGCCGAGCTGTGGCCGCCGCCGCGCTCGCGGGGTTCGTGTTGGTGGCGACCCGCGCCCGGCGTCCGAGCCCAACGCAGTGGCGCCGGCTTGGGATCGTTGCGCTCGGCGTGGTCGTCGGCTTCCCGCTGTTCACCTCGATCGCGCTCGAGACCTCGGGGTCGGCCCACGGCGCCGTCGTGATCGCGGTGCTCCCGGCCGCCACCGCGGTGGCGGCGGTGGCAAGGGCCGGCGAGCGACCCGGACGGCTCTTCTGGGCCGGGGCCATAGCCGGGGTCGTCGTCGTAGGCGTCTTCGCCTTGGCCTACTCCAGCGGAGCTTTCACCGCGGCCGACCTCTGGCTGCTGCTGGCCGTCGTGACTTGCGCGATCGGCTACGCCGAGGGCGGGGCGCTGGCGCGTGAGCTGGGCGGTGCCCGGACGATCTGCTGGGCGCTGCTGCTCTCGCTGCCTCTCACCCTGCCCGTCGCGCTGTTGAGCGCCGACGGGCTCGCGGGGGCGAGCCGAGAGGCCTGGCTGGGCTTCGCCTACGTATGTCTCGTCTCGATGTTCCTGGGGTTCTTCGCCTGGTACGCGGGCCTCGCCCGCGGCGGTGTCGCCCGAGTCAGCCAGGTTCAGCTCGCCCAACCGCTGCTGACGCTGCTGTGGTCGGCGCTGCTGCTGGGCGAGTACGTCGGCCCGGGAACGCTCCTGGCGGCGGTCGCCGTGCTCGCCTGCGTGCTCGTGACCCAACGCTCCCGGGTCGGCGGGGAGCGAACGAGCGCCTGACCGAGCGCAGCTTTCGGCTGTGCATCCAGAGGGCGAAGGCTTTCTAGGCGGGCGGCCTAGGATGAGCCCGTGCCGCCCTCGCCCGCCAGCAGCGCCGGAGCAGGGGCCGCCGAGGCGGCCGCGAACGGCTCGGTGGCCGAGCTCTTCTTGATCGACGGCAACTCGCTCGCCTATCGGGCCTTCTTCGCGCTGCCGGAGTCGATCGCAACCGCCGACGGGCGACCGACCAACGCGATCTACGGCTTTGCGTCGATGATGGCCAAGATCCTGATCGACCACAGGCCGAGCTCGGTGATCGTCGCCTGGGATGCCGGGATGTCGGGCCGCGACGAGACCTACTCGGCCTACAAGGCACACCGTCCCGGCCGCCCCGATCTGTTGCGCGAGCAGTGGCCGCACCTCGCGCCGCTGGCCGACGCGTTCGGCTTCCTCAACGTCAAGGTCTCCGGCTACGAGGCCGACGACGTGATCGCGACGCTCACCAAGCGCGCCCGCGACGCGGGCCACAGGGTGATGATCGTCTCCGGCGACCGCGACGTCTACCAGCTCGTCGGCGACGGGGTGCGGGTGATGACCACGTCGCGCGGCGTCACCGACACGAAGGTCTATGACCGCGACGGGGTGATCGAGCGCTACGGCGTCACGCCCGAGCAGGTGCCGGACCTGATCGGCCTGCGCGGCGACACCTCCGACAACATCCCCGGCGTTCCCGGGATCGGCGACAAGACGGCCGCCCAGCTCCTCCAGCGCTTCGGGACCGTCGAGGGAGTGCTCGACTCGATCGACGAGATCTCCGGCGCGAAGCGAAAGCAGAACCTGACCGAGCACGCCGACGACGCCCGCGTCTCGAAGGCGCTGGCGACTGCCGTCTATGACGTCGAGGTGCCGCTGGGCGCGCTCGACGAGTTGCGCTCGGAGCCCGACCTCTCCCGTCTGCGCGAGGCCGCAGCCGAGTTCGAGTTGCGCCAGGTGATCCGGCGGCTCGAGGAGGAATACCACCAGGCCGTTCCGGGGCGCTCCGTCGACGAGACGATCGAGTTCGAGGCCACGCGGGGCACGATCGACGAGCTCGCCGAAGGCTCCGTCTCACTCGCCCTCGCGGGCGGCGAGTGGGCGGCTACCGACGGCGCCCGCGTCGTCACCGGTGAGCTGAGCGATCCGCTCGAGCTGGTCGCGCAGGCCCTCTCCAGACCGCTGATCGCCCACGACGCCAAGGACCTCGGGGGCACCGGGCGCTTCGGGCTGCTGAACGCCGCCGCGCCGGCCGGGGGTCTCGACCTGGCCCACGACACGATGGTCGCCGCCTACCTGATCGACCCGGCGCGGCGCACCTACGACCTGCACGAGCTCGCCGCCGACGCCGGGCTCGCCGCCGCCGAGATCGCTCGGGTCGCCGC
>JACDBR010000206.1 GCA_013694825.1 Solirubrobacterales bacterium | reverse complement strand
GCCTACGCCGCCGGCGAGATGAAGCACGGCCCGATCGCGCTGCTCGACGAGTCGACGCCGGTGGTCTGCGTCGCCAACGACAGCCCTGTGCTCGAGAAGGTGCTCTCCAACGTCTCCGAGGTCCGGGCGCGCGGCGCCGACGTGATCGCGATCGCCACCGAGGGCTCAGCGAAGGTGGCCGAGGTAGCCGACCAGACGATCTACGTCCCGCGCACCGACTGGGTCCTGCAGCCGATCCTCGCGATCATCCCGCTACAGCTCTTTGCCTACGATGTCGCCCGACTCAACGGCCTCAACGTCGATCAGCCCCGCAACCTCGCAAAGACCGTCACGGTCGAGTAGCACAGGAGGATCTCGATGCGATCAGGCCGACGGACTCCCCGCACTTTCGCCTCGCTGAGCATCATCGCGACGCTTGCACTGACAGCCTGCGGCGACGAGGGCGGCGGCACTGCCGCGAGCGGCGAGGCCCCTTCGGCGATCGCTCCGGCCGAGGCACCGCTCTACATCGAGACGCTCGTCAGGCCGGAGGGCGAGACGGCGGAGACGCTCGCGCGGCTGGTAACCGCGGCGACGGGCGAGCCCGATCCGATCGGCGGAGCGATCGAGAAGTTCGATGCGGCCGCCGCGCAGGACGGGGTCGACTTCAGCTACGAGGAGGACATCGAGCCCTGGCTCGGAGAGCACGGGGCAGTCGTATTCAACGATGCCCAGGCCCTGATCGAGAGCGGTGGCGAGATTCCGACGGCGAGCACGTCGGGCGAGACCGACACTGATCAGCCGCCGGAGAATTACGTGCTGATCATCGAGACGACCGGCGAGGACGCCGCCCGGGAGGCGCTCGACAAGTTCGTCGAGCTGGGGGCCGAGGAGGATCCGAGCGCCGAGATCTCCGATGCCAGCTACGAGGGCACGGACTACGTGCAGATCGAGAGCGACGAAGCCAGCGTCGCCCTCGGGCTGGTCGACGGCTTCCTAGTCTTCGGTGACCAGGCAGGCTTCGAGGCGGCCGTCGACACCGCGCTCGGCGCCGAATCGCTCGCCGGCGACGCGGAGTTCACCGGCGGAATCGAGCAGCTCGCCGACGAGCCGAGCTTCGCGCTCTACGCCGACACCCCGTCGCTGATCGACGCCGCCGAGCAGGCCGGCGCCTTCAGCCCGGAGGACCGGGCCGCCCTCGACTTCTACCGCGGCTACCTCGAGCAGCCGATCTTCGCCACGCTGGCGGTCGACTCCGCGGCGATAGACCTCGGCTTCTCGACCGGCTCGGCCGGCTACCCGATGGCCGAGGAGGGCTTGCTCGACGGCCTTCCCGCCGACGCTTGGCTTGCCTTCGGCGTGCCCGCGCTCGGCGAGTACTTCGCCCTCTTCGTCGACCAGCTCCAGGCGGCTGACGCCGAATTCCGGCGCGAGTTCGAGACCGGAAGCGCCGAGATCGAGCGCGCGCTGGGGATGCCGCTGGACGAGGTCTTCGGCTCCCTCGGCGAGCTGACCGGCTACGTGAGGGGCGACTCGCCGCTTGCGATCGACGGTGCCCTCAGCCTGAGCACCAGCGATCCCGACGCGGCCGTCGGGCTGCTGGGCAAAGCCGGCGAGCAGGCGGCGCGCGAGGGCGAGCAGCTCACGCCGATCGAGGGCATCGAAGGGCTCGAGGACGCCAGCGGCTTCCAGGTCCAGCCCGAGGGAGCGCCGATGGCCGTACTCGCCTTCGTCTCGGGCGAGCAGGTCGTGGTCTCCTACGGCGAGCAGGCTGGAATCGATGCAGCAGCCCCCGCGGAGACGCTGGGCGATTCGGAGTCCTACTCACAGGCCGTCGACGAGCTCGCCGACGTCGAGCCCAGCGTCTACCTCGACGTCGAGCCCGTCGCGGAGCTGCTCGGGAACGTTCCCGTCTCGACCGAAGAGGTCGACGTCGAACGCGTCATCAGCGTGCTCGGCGAGCTCGACTACGTGATCGCCGGCGCCGCGACCGACGATGGGCGCGACGTGACCAGGTACCGCTTCGGGCTGGACGAGTAGACGGCCGAGGTCCTGAGCTCCGAGTGGCTGCTCCCGGCATCGGCGTGGACCTGATCGAGATCGAGCGGATCGAACGTGCGCTCGAGCGCCGCCCGGCCCTTGCCGAACGACTTTTCCGGCCCGGCGAGTTGGCCTACGCGCGCGGGCGACGGCGCCCCAGTCAGCACCTGGCGGCACGCTTCGCTGCCAAGGAGGCCGTGATCAAGGCGCTTGGCCGGAGCGGACTCTCGCCTCGCGACATCGAGGTCCTCGGCGGGGGAGGGGAGCCGCCGTCGCTTCGTCTTCACGGCCCGGCCGCCGAGGTGGCCGCGGAGCTCGGGCTGGAGCTGAGCGTCTCGCTCACCCACACGCGTGAGCACGCCGCCGCCGTGGTCAGCCGCGCTTAGCGCGCCACCGCGCACGATGCCGCCGATTCGCGCGGGTACGCTCGGCGGATGGAGAGCTGGCTCAGCCCGATCCTCGACGCCGATGGGATGCGCCAGGCCGACGCCTGGACGATCGAGCAGCGCGGGGTGCCCGCGCTCGAGCTGATGGAGACCGCGGGCAGCGCGCTGGCGGAGGCGGCGCTCGAGCTCGCTCAGGCCGCGGGCCCGATTCGAGTCGTATGCGGCAAGGGCAATAACGGCGGTGACGGGATCGTTGCCGCGCGACACCTCGCGCGGCTCGGCCACCAGGTCGAGGTGCTGCTCCTCTGGCCGGCCGCTGAGTCCTCGGATGACTCGAAGGCCAACCTCGAGCGGCTCGGCTTCGAGGCACTGGAGGTGTCGCCGAGTGAGATCGCCGCTTCGCTCCAAGGCTCCGCGCTCGTCATCGACGCGATCTTCGGCACCGGCTTCTCCGGCGCCCCGCGCTCGCCGGCCGACGCCGCAATCGAGGCGATCAACGCATGCGGCGCACCGGTGCTCGCCGCGGACATCCCGTCGGGCGTCGACGGCTCCACGGGCGAGGGCGAGGGCGCGGCCTGCCGGGCGACGTTGACCGTGACCTTCCACACCGCAAAGTTGGGGCACTGGATAGCACCGGGGAAGGGCCTTCGCGGCGAGCTGCGCGTAGCGGAGATCGGGATCTCCTCCGACGCTCCGGTTGAGCCCTCGGCCGGCCTGATCGACGACGACGTGCTCGGGCTCCCGCCGCTTCGCGCCAGCGAGACGACCAAGTTC
>JACDBR010000205.1 GCA_013694825.1 Solirubrobacterales bacterium | reverse complement strand
CGGCGTTGTCTGAGGAGCGCTTCTCGATCATCGAGCTGCTTCCGGTCGAGCGCTTTCGGGCACCGCTCGAGTTGCTCTCGCCCGAGACGGCGATCGTGATCGCGTCCTCGGATGACGTCGAGCCGGCGCTTCGCGACCACTGGGAGGACGTGACGACGGCGATGCACGACGAGGACGCCCGCCACCTCTATGTAGAGGTCTCCGGTCCGCTACGCGAGCGTGCCGCGCTCTCGTTCTCCGCGACCCAGGGCGAGGAGGAGGGCGCCTGGCGAGCTCAGACCCCGACCTCCGCCGCGCGGAGCCTCGCCGAGGCGGAGCCTCAGCTCGAGCGCGAGCTTCGCTCCGGTTACCGGGTGATCGTCAGCTTCGAGAATCGCGGCGAGGGCGAGCGCGCCCGCTACAACCTCAACCGGCTCGACCCCCATTTCCTGGAAGCGACGCCGGCGGCGCCGGGCCTCTTCTTCGTCGAGGCGTCGCTGTCCGATGGCTTCGTCTCGCCCGAGCTGCGGCTTGCGGTGATCCCCTTCCGCCGCCTCGTCCATCGCCGCCGCGGCGCGGCCGCACCGCTCCGCGGCCGGCTGGCGAGCTTCGCCGACCTGCGGGTGGGCGACCATGTAGTCCACGCCGATCACGGAATCGCCCGCTTCGCCGGCTTCGAGACCAAGACCCTGGCGGGGGTAACGCGCGACTACCTTCAGCTCGAGTATCGAGGCGAGGACAAGGTCTACGCGCCAACCGACCAGCTCGCCAAGATCACCCGCTACGTCGGCGCCGGCGGCGAGACGCCCCAGCTCTCGGCGCTCGGCTCGAAGCGCTGGGACGCCGTCAAGGCGCGTGCCCGCCGCGCCGCGCGCGAGCTGGCCGGCGAGCTGCTGAACCTCTACGCCGAGCGCCAGGCGCGTCGAGGGCATGCTTTCGCCCCCGATGGCGAGTGGCAGATCGAGCTCGAGCGCTCATTCCCCTATCGCGAGACGGCCGACCAGCTCGAGTCGATCGAGGCGGTCAAGGGCGACATGGAGTCAGAGCGTCCGATGGACCGGCTGATCTGCGGCGACGTCGGCTACGGCAAGACCGAGGTCGCGCTGCGGGCGGCCTTCAAGTCCGCAGCCGAAGGCCGCCAGGTGATGATCCTGGTGCCGACGACGCTGCTCGCCCAGCAGCACTTCGGCACCTTCACCGAGCGCCTGGCCGACTATCCGCTGCGGATCGAGATGGTCTCGCGGCTGCGTCGGCCGGCCCAGACCCGCATCGCGCTGGCCGACTTCGCGGGCGGCAAGGTCGACATCCTGATCGGCACCCATCGGCTGCTCTCACGTGACGTCCGTGCCAAGGAGCTCGGGCTCGTGATCGTCGACGAGGAGCAGCGCTTCGGCGTCCGCCAGAAGGAGCTTCTGCGACAGCTCAAGCTCCGCGTCGACGTGCTCTCGCTCTCGGCGACGCCGATTCCGCGCACGCTTCAGATGTCGTTGGCCGGCCTTCGCGACATCTCGGTGATCGAGACCCCGCCCGAGGGCCGCCGGCCGGTTCGCACCTACGTCGGTCCGTACGACGAGCAACTCGTCAAGCGCGCGATCGAGCGCGAGACCGAGCGTGGCGGCCAGACATTCTTCCTTCACAACCGCGTCGAGACGATCTATGAGACCGCCGAGCGACTGCGCGCGCTCTGCCCCGAGGTGAGGGTGGCCGTCGCCCACGGGCAGATGGACGAGCGCGAGCTCGAGGAAACGATGCTGGGCTTCCTACGCGGCGGCGCCGACTGCCTGGTCGCCACGACGATCATCGAGTCGGGGCTTGACGTGCCGCAGGCCAACACGCTGGTCGTCGAGCGCGCCGACCACCTCGGCCTCGCGCAGGCCTACCAGATCCGCGGCCGGGTCGGGCGCTCCACCGAGCGCGCCTTCGCCTACATGCTCTATCCCTCGGCCGAGGCGCTGAGCATCGACGCCGCGGCCCGCCTCGCCACCCTCTCGGACCACACGGAGCTCGGCTCGGGGTTCGCGATCGCGATGCGCGACCTCGAGCTGCGCGGCGCCGGCGACCTGCTCGGCGACGAGCAGTCGGGGCATGTGGCGGCGGTCGGCTTCGAGCTCTATGTCTCGCTGCTCGATGAAGCGGTGGAGGCGCTTCGGGCCGGGGGCGAGGAGGGCGGCGAGGAAGCCCGCGTGCGCTTCGACGTCGACGTCGACGCCTACGTGCCGGCCTCCTACGTGCCTTTCGAGGCGGCGAAGATCGACGTCCACCGCCGCGTGGCCGGCGCCCGTGAGGTCGGCGACCTGCGTGCCCTGCGTGACGAGTTGCGAGACCGCTTCGGGCCGGTTCCCGAGCCGGTCGAGAACCTGCTCGAGCTCGGCCGGGCGCGTATCGAGCTCGGCCGCCTCGGAGCCCGCACGGTGGAGTTCCGCGGCGGCCGGCTCTCGATCACCCCGCTCGAGCTCGACGCCGCGCAGGCCCGCGGGCTTCGCGAGCTGATCCCGGAAGCGATCTACGAGCTGCGCACCCAGACCCTGTCGCTGCGGGTCGATGACGACGGAGCAGCCAGGCTCGCCGCCGTGCTGCGACTCTCGGCGGCGCTTGGCGAGGCGCTCAGCGAGCAGGCGCTCGCCGCCTAGAACGGCGCTCAAGCGGGCTGTCACAGCATCCGCGTTCTCTATTCTGGCCAGCCGGTGGCCCGCAGGGACAGGAACAGAGGCAGGAGGCGCAAGCCCGACGAGCGCCAGGAGGCGGCCGCGGCATCCGCCCGCCGGCGCGAACGCGAGCGCGGGCATCGCCGCCTGGCCGGAATCGTCCTCGGGCTGCTGGTGATCGCGCTGTTCGCCGGCGTCGCGATCGCCCAGGGCCTCGGCCGTCCCTCCCCCTCGGACGGGGAGCTCGCGGTCGTCGAGGAAGCCCCCGATGGCACCGTGACGAGCGAGGAGATCACCGCCGAGCTCGAGCGCACGCCGCAGACCTCGCGCCTCGAGCCGGGTACGCCGCAATACGAGGAGGCCGTCAAGCAGGTGCTCGACGAGCTGATCCTCGGCCGCTGGGTGGCCGGCGAGGCCGCCGAGCAGGGGATCGAGGTGTCCGACCGCGACGTCGACCGCCAGCTCGAGGAGATCATCGAGCAGCAGCTCGGAGGTCAAGCCGAGTTCGAGCAGTTCCTCGGCCAGCAGGGCTTCAGCGAGGAGCAGGTTCGCGACCGGGTCCGCCTCCAGGTCCTCTCGACGCGCATCCAGGAGGCGCTCGTGCCGGCTGAGCCGGAGATACCGAGCGACCAGATCGAGCAGGTCTACGAGGCCAACATCGATCAGTTCACGACCCCCGAGACACGCGACGTCAGGCTGGTCTTGACCCGCGACCGCGCCGAGGCCGATGCGGCGCTCGCCGAGCTCGCCGACGACAGCTCGGCGGAGAGCTTCGAGAGGGTCGCCCGCAAGTACTCGGTCGACGAGGCGACGAAGGACACCGGAGGACTGCGTGAGGCCGTGGCAGAGGGCCAGTCCGAGCCGGCGCTCGACGGGGCGATCTTCACCGCCGCGCCGGGCGTGCTCGCCGGTCCGATCGAGACCGAGGCGGGCTTCTACATCCTCCAGGTCGAGAACGTGAACCCCGAGGAGGTCGTGCCCTTCTCGGAGGCCGAGCCCGACCTTCGCACCTCGCTGACGTCCTCGCTCCGCGATCAACTCACCCAGGAGGCCGCGGCCGAGTTCTTCGACAAATGGCGCGCTCGCACCTATTGCGACACCGATTACCTGATCACCCGCTGCTCCAACAACGAGCTCGCGGACTCGAGCGCACAGGTCTGCCCCCCGGCGGCTGCGCTCGCAGACCCTCCCCAATGCGCGCCGACGGCGGGGGAGGAGTCCTGCAACGCGGAGGTAGCCGGCGCGGTGGGCTGTCAGGCGGCCGTGCCCTCGCTCGTGCCTGCGCCGCCGCAGGAGTTCGAGATCGATCCCGCTGATCCGGTGGCGGCGTCGACGCCGCCGCCCACACCGGCATGGGAGACCGCCGTCGCGACACTCTCCGGCAGCTTCAGCCCCGGCTTGGCTCAGAACGCCTACATCGAGCCGCCCGACCTTGGAGAGGCCCAGGC
>JACDBR010000204.1 GCA_013694825.1 Solirubrobacterales bacterium | reverse complement strand
GAGCTCGAGCGTCCAGTCTTGACCGGTCATCTCGTGGCCGAACCAGGTTCCGCTCGTCTCGCGGCTGAGGTTGAAGCCGGCCGCCTCGTAGATCGGGCGGGCGTGGGTCAACGCGTCGAAGGTCCAGAGGACGAGCTGTGAGTAGCCGGCTCGCCGGGCGAAGCGGGCGCACTCGGCGACGAGACGCGATCCCACCCCCCTGCCGCGGGCGTCCGCGTCGACCAGCAGGAGCCGCAACCGAGCGACGCCGGGCTCGTCGCCTGCGACGCAGAAGATCGAGCCGACGCGCTCGCCGTCGAGCTCGGCGATCCAGCCGGCGTTGCCGGCCGCCGCTCGCTGCGGCAGGTACTCGGCGATGATCCCGGCGATCAGTCGCTCGAAGTCCTCGTCCCAGCCGTACTCGCCGCCGAAGACGGCGCCGTGGCGCTCGAGGATCCAGCCCCAGTCGCCCGAGGCCGGCGGACGCAGCAGGACCCCGGCATCTTCGTCGTGGCCCCCGAGCAGGCGCTCGATCGCCGCCATCGAACTGACGAGGCGTCGCTGGTCGACCTCTGAGAGCGCCTCGAGGGCCGCGCGAACCTGGTCGGCCGAACGGCGGTTGAGGGTTTCGTAGGCGCGGCGTCCGGCGGCCGTCAGCCCGAGCACCTGACGCCTGGCGTCGCTCTGCGAGCGCTCGCGGCTCAGCAGTCCCTGCTGCTCGAGCCGGGCGATCAGGCGGCTGAGATAGCCCGCGTCGATTCGCAGCGCCTGTCGAAGCTCCGCGGCCGGACGTCGCTCGCGGCGGCCGAGCTCGAAGATCACGCGCGCCTCGGGCGGCGAGTACGGGGTGCTGAGCAGGCCCTGGCGCAGTACGCCGACGACCGGCAGGTAGAAGCGGTTGAAGGCGCGAACCTGCTCGACCCTCGCGGCGAGCGCGCGCTCGGATCCGGTGACGGGATCGGTGGAGCTTGCTTGCATTCGTCAATAGATTACTTGCTTTTGTCAAGCGCTTGCCGAGATGTGCAGCGCTCAGACGCCCGGCGGCGAACTCGTAGCGCCGCCGCCGCGGCCGGCGCTGACGTCTGGCTTGCGGCTTATGTTTCCGGGCGAAGTGGCCCAGACGCTGCTCTTCTTGCACGTTCTCGCGGCCTTCGCCATGGCCTCGACCGTGGTCATCCACACGGCGTTTGCGCTCGGAGCGGCCCCACAGAGCCGGCCGGTGACGCTGACCGCGGACGTGCTCTGGGCCGTGGGCGGCCTCGGCACGATTGTCCTCGGGGTGATCCTCGCGCTCGACGAGGGCTACAGCCTGCTGAGCGGCTGGATCATCGGCGCGATCGTCCTCTGGATGGGGGCGACCGAGCTCGGGCGAAGGGCTCAGGTCGGCTTCGCCGGGCGGGGCGGCGGGGCAAGCGGCTCCTCCTCCTACGCCGCCAAGGCGACCACGATGCACTGGCTGCGCGCCGCGGCGGTGGTCGCGATCCTCGTGCTGATGGTCTGGAAGCCGGGCGGCTAGGCGATGGAGCCGGCGCTGTTCGTCCACATCCTCGGCGCGATGGTCCTGGTCGGGTCGCTGGTGCTCGCGGCCGCGGCTCTAGCGACGGGCGCGGGCGGCTCCGAGCCGGCGCTCCGGCTCGGCTTCAGGGCGATCCTGATCGGCGCGATCCCCGGCTGGATCGCGATGCGCGCCGCAGCCGAATGGGTGGCCTCGGAGCAGGGCCTCAGCTCGGGCGAGGTGCCGGGCTGGGTCGACATCGGCTACATGATCGCCGATCCGGGGGCGCTGCTGCTGATCGGCGCCGCGGTCGCGAGCCGCGTCGCGCTCGGTCGGGCCGGCTCCGGACGCGCGAGCCGCCTGGCGGTGGTGCTGGTGGCGGTCTCGCTGGTCGCCTACCTGGTCGTGATCTGGGCGATGACGGCGAAGCCCGTCTGAAGAGTCACGGCGCGCCGCTGGGTAGCCGTGGCGTCTGACGCTCCGTGGCGTCGAGCACCGTCAGTGCGCGGGCCCGGGCTGCTGACCGCGGGAGAGCTGGATCAGTCCCCAGGCGGAGACGATCGCCCAGACGGCCTCGAGCAGCAGGAAGCCCCACTGGCGGTCGATCAGCGCGAGCACGGTCAGGATCAGCGAGCCGACCAGGTTGAGTACGAGGTAGGTGCGCGACTCGGCGCGCATGCGGCCGAACTGGAGCGCCGCGAAGGCGATCAGGATGAACACCGCGCCGACCACCTGGACCAACTGCGCCATCGACTCAGCCTAGATGCCCCGTCGCGAGATCCGTGGCCGCGGAGGCCCCGGAAGCTCGGGCGCGGATCAGTCACGCGACCCTCGCCGGCGGCTCCTCGCCGTCGAGCACGGCGAGCACGTTGCGGGCCGCGAGCTCTGCCATCGCATCGCGAGCGGTCTGGGTCGCCGAGCCGATGTGGGGCAGAAGGACGCATCGCGGGGCGTCGAGCAGGACTGCCGGCACCTCGGGCTCGGCGGGATAGACGTCGAGTCCCGCAGCGCCGAGCGCTCCCGAATGAAGCGCCTCGGCGAGCGCGACCGGATTGATCAGCGTGCCCCGCGCGGTGTTGACGAGCACCGCGTGCGCCGGCATCCGCTCGAGCTCGGCCGCGCCGATCAGGTCGCGGGTCGCGGCGCCGCCGGGCGCGTGGAGGCTGACCACGTCGCTGTGCTCGAGCAGGACATCGAGCTCGGCGTGCTCGGCGTCGAGCTCGCGCTCGGCGGCGGGCTTTCGCGCCGGCCCCGCGTAGAGCAGCCGCGCCGCCGCCGGGCGGATC
>JACDBR010000164.1 GCA_013694825.1 Solirubrobacterales bacterium | reverse complement strand
AGCGTGCGCGGAGCCCCGCAGCGACCGAGGACCGCGCCCAGCGCGTCGTCCCGGCCCCCGACCCGCCCGGGCGCCCGAACCTGATCGTCGTCATGACCGACGATCAGGACATCGCCTCGATGCGGGTCATGAAGCAGACCCGGCGCCTGCTCGGAGAACGTGGCGTGAGCTTCTCCAACTTCTACTCCAGCTTCCCCCAGTGCAGCCCCTCGCGGGCGACACTGTTGAGCGGCCAGTACGCCCACACCCACGGCGTGATCGGCAACCACCAGCCCAGCGGCGGCCTGACCGAGTTCGAGCCGCTCGAGGCCCAGGCGCTACCGGTCGCGCTCCAGGCCTCCGGCTACGAGACCGCGCTGATCGGTAAGTACTTCAACGGCTACAACGGCTACGGCCAGAACCATCCCGCCAAGATGCCGCCCGGCTGGGACCACTGGTTCGCCGCGGTCGAGGAGCGGATGTTCAACTGGCAGGCCAACGCCAACGGCGAGATCCGCAGCTATCCGAACCGTGAGTCCGACTACCAGACCGACGTCTACGCGCGTCAGGCTCGCGGCTTCATCCGCCGCTCGAGCAAGCGGAGCCGACCCTTCTTCCTCTCCGTCTTCCCGCGCGCCCCGCACGTCGAGCGCGGGATCGAGCCACGAGACGACCCCCGTCCGGCGCCGCGCCACGCAGGCAGCGAGCCGCCGGCGAGGCTGTTCGCCGATCCGGCGTTCAACGAGTCCAACGTCTCCGACAAGCCGTCGTTCGTGCCGCGGGTCAAGCTGACCGAGTCGGAGATCGCCCGTCAGCGAAGCCGCGAGCGCGACCGGCTCAACTCGCTGCGAGCGGTCGACGACCTGGTTGCCGGGCTGGTCGAGGAGCTGCGCCTGCGCGGCGAGCTCGCCAACACCTACATCGCCTTCACGAGCGACAACGGCTACATGCTGGGAGCCCACCGGCTACGAAAGAAGAACTCCCTCTACGAGCAGGGATCTAGGGTGCCGATGCTGCTGCGCGGGCCCGGCCTGCGGCCGGGGACCGTCGCCCAGCAGGTCAGCGCCAACGTCGACATCGCGCCGACTCTGCTGGCCGCCGCCGGCGCGGACCCGCTGCTGGAGGCCGACGGGATCGACCTCAGGCGCCTGGCACGCAACCCGGAGGTCGAGCGCGGTCGGGCGATCCTGCTCGAGACCGCAGCATCGCGCGCCGTCCGGACCCGCCGCTGGATGTACGCAGAGCACGACACGGACCCGAGCGAGCGCGGCGCCGAGCAGCTCGAGCTCTACGACATGCGCCGCGACCCCGATCAGCTCCTCAACCTGCTCGGCAGCCTCGACTCGCGCCCTCCGCTCGCCGAGCTCGAGCGCCTGACCCTGCGCCTGCGAGCGCTCTCCGACTGCGCCGGCGAGACCTGCCGCTAGGCGGAAGGACCGATCCGAAGGCGAGGTGCTGCGGCGCAGCGGCTAGCGACCGAGCAGCTTCGGCGCTCGCTCCTCGGGCCGCGGCTCGGGAGCCCACTCGATTCCCTTGCGGTGCATGCGCTTGACCAGTCGCCGGTAGCGGCGGTCGATCATGCGCGCGTCCTGGGGCGCCATCCGCTCGCGCCACTTGCCGACGTGGGCGCGCTCGCTCGAGATCTCGTTGTCGAAGTAGACGCGCATCGGAGCGGGGTCGTCGAGCTCGAGGAACTCGACCAGCCGCTCGAAGGTGCCCTCGCGGTCGAAGGCCGTGAAGTCGTCGAGGAAGATCGTCAGCACGCGGTCGGCCGGCACGTCGGCGATCGCGTCAGCGGCCGCCTGGACCATGTCGCGCCACTTGTGCAGGGCGCGCATCGGGTCGTCGGTGAGGTCGGCCTTTCGAAGCGTGCCGGCGACCACGGCGCGCCCGTCGCGAACCATGTTGATGAACTTCGCCCGCGGGAACAGCTCGAGCAGGAACGGAGCCTCCTCGACCACCTCGCCCGTTATCTCGACCCACGCCGGCGTGCCCTTGCGCTCGGCCGATGGGTCGAGGAGCGCCTTGACGAGCCGGCGGCTGGCCGCGACCCGGTCGGCCTCGTAGTCGCGCTCGAAGGCCGCCAGGGCGGCGTCGAAGTCCTCGCGGTCGATGATCCGCTGCAGCCCCTGGTGCTGGCGATGGCCGCGCTTCCACCAGCGACCGCGCATCTGCGCCAGGAACTCGGACATCGTCGTCTCGTCCCGGTAGAGGTCCGGCAGGCCTCCCGAGGAGGCATGGAAGCGGGTCTCGGTACGCACCCACGTGTAGCGCGGGTCGGCCGCGACCAGGTGGCCCATCGGGTGGGTGCCGCTGCGCCCGACGCCGCCGACGAAGATCGGGTGCGGGAAGTCGAACGGCTCGGCCATCTGCGTAGCCCGCCTCAGCCGCGGGCCGGGGAGGGCAGCTTGACCGGGCCGAGCCTGAGCTCGCGCGGCTCGGGCTCGGGCACCCAGTCGATCCCGTCGCGGCGGAACTCCCGCATCAGGCGGCGGTAGCGGCGGTCGACCTTGCGGCCTTCCGGCGGGGGCATGCGCTCGCGCCACTGGCCCACGTGCGCCTTGCCGGCGGTGATGCTGGCGTCGAAGTAGGCGCGCATCGGCGCGGGGTCCGCGATCTCGAGGAAGTCGACGACGCGCCTGAAGGTGCCGTCGCGATCGTCGTTTGCGAGGTCGTCGAGCTTGATCTTCAGCACGTGCTCGGAGTCGACGGCGCTCATCCCGGCATGCGAGGCGCGGATCATCCGCTCCCAGTTGGAGAGCGCCTCGAGCGGATCGTCGGTCATGTCGATCTTCTTCACGTGCCCGCCGGCGATCGCGCGGCCGTCGCGGACGATGTTGATGAACCTCACTCGTGGCCAGAGCTTGACCAGCGTCGGGGCGTAGATCACGCTGCGGCCCGTCAGCTCGACCCAGGCCGGCTTGCCGGAGCGCTCGACGCTGCGCCGCGCGATCGCTTCCATCAACCGCCGCCCGGCCTCCCAGCGGTCGGTGCCGAAGCCAGCTTGAAACTCGGCCAGCGTGGCCTCGAACTCGTCGCGCTCCATCAGCCGGTGAATGCCCTGCGGGCGCTTGAAGCCGCGCATCCACCACTCGCTCCAGCAGGCCTCGAGGAAGTCCTCGAGCGTCGTGCGGTCCTCGAGCAGATCGGCCAGCCCGCCCTTGACGGCGTGCAGGCGAACCTCGGTCTCGATCAGGTGGTAGCGCGGGTCGGCGCCGACCAGCGGGCCGATCGCGTGCGTGCCGGAGCGGCCGAAGCCGCCGATGAACACCGGCTGCGGGAAGTCTTGAACCGGGTCGCCCATTCGCGATCCGGGAGGGTAGCCGTGTCTCTATCGTCCGCTCGGCCATGGAGCAGGCCGATCAGACCGAGGAGAAGGTCCCGCCGCCGGGCGAGGAGGACGGCCCGCCGCCGGGCGTCGACCCGGCGCCGCTTATTTTCGTCGGCGGAACCGGGCGAAGCGGCACCCACGTCGTCGCCAAGCTGCTCTCCAAGAACGTCCGCTACGGGCTGGTCCCGGTCGAGGTCCGATTCCACTCCGACGACGACGGCTTCCCCGGCCTGCTCGCCGGCGAGGTCTCCAAGCAGGCGTTCGTCAAGCGGATGCGCGGATTCTGGTGGAAGGGCTTTCAGACCAATCGGATGCGCGGGCTGCACCGCTTCGTTCCCCGCGAGCGCTTCGAGGCGGCGCTCGAGCGCTTCGAGGCCGGCTACGACGCGGCCCCGTCGGAGGCTTGTCGCGACCTCTTCTACGACCTGCTGTGGGCCCGCACCGAGCGTGCCGAGGCCGACGAGCGCGTCGGCATTATCGAGCAGAGCTGCGACACGGTCGCCGAGGGCGCCACGCTGGCGCCGCTCTTCCCCGAGGCACGCTTCGTTCACGTCCTCAGGGACGGTCGCGACGCCTCGTCCTCGCGGGTCGCCCAGGCAAAGGGGATCGTCTACCCGCGCAACCGGGTCCAGGGCCTGGAGTGGTGGGAGGCGCGGTTGCGGGCGATCGACGCCGGCGCCAGGGCGATCCCGGACGAGCGCCTGCTCGAGATCGAGCTCGGTGACTTCTTTCAGCCCGGGCGCCGCCAGCGCCAGCTCAAGCAGCTCGCGGCGTTCGCGGGCGTGCGCCCCGGCAGGAACCTCAACCGATTCCTGCGCCGCCGGATGAACCGTGAATCGGCCAACGAGGAGCGTTGGCGCCGCGGGCTCTCGGAGTCCGAGCAGGCCGAGATCGACGAGCTCTACCTCGCGGCGCTGCGACGGCTCGAGGCCGACGGCGTGACCAGCGCCTCGATGCTCCGCCGTGCCCATGCGCGTTCGGTCCGCCGCGCCGATAACGGCGCCGAGGCCGAGGAAGGCGCCAACAACGGCAGCGGCGCCAACAACGGCAGCGGCGCGAGCGACGGCGAGCCCCAGACCGAGCGCGGCGAGCCGCAAGACGGCGGATGAGCGGCGGTGCGAGGAGGCGGATCCTCTTCGTCACCTCGAACGGGACCGGCCTCGGCCACCTGACCCGCTCGATGGCGATCGCACGCCGCCTCGATCCCGACCTCGAACCGCTCTTCGTCACCTTCTCGGCCGCGGCGCCGGTGGTCGCCGGGCTTGGCTTCCCGGTCGAGTACCTGGCCTCCTACGACCGTCCCGGCGCCGGTGACGACCTCAGCTGGACGCTTCGAAACCGAGCCCGGCTGCGCCGCATGGTCGACGAGATCGAGCCGGCGGCCGTGCTCTTCGACGGCACCCACCCCTATGAGCGCCTGCTGGCCTCGCTTCGCTTCGCCGACGCGCCGCTCGTCTGGTCGCGGCGAGCGATGTGGCGTCGTGACGCCGACACCTCGGCGCTCTGGCGAAGCCATCTGTTCGATGCGGTGCTCGAGCCGGGCGACTTTGCCGAGTCCGCCGACCGCGGCCCGACCGTCTCCCGCCGTCGCGAGGCCCACCGCGTCGGCCCGATGGTGCTGCTCGACCGATCCGAGCTGCTCTCGCGAGAGCAGGCGGAGTCCGAGCTGGGGCTCGAGCCCGGCCGCACCAACGTGCTCGTCTCACTCGGCCAGGGCGCCTCGATCCGCGAGGCGAGCCGTCGCTGCCTCGAGCATCTGGCTGGCCGCGGCGACGTCCAGGTGGCGGCAGTCTCCTCGACCCTCGCCGGCGCCGGCGAGGTGCCGCCCGGCGTTGTCGCGCTCGCCGCGACTTACCCGATCTCGCGCTACCTGGATGCCTTCGACGTCGCGGTCTCGGCGGCCGGCTACAACGGCTTCTCCGAGCTCGTCCGGCTCGGTCCGCCGGCGCTCTTCGTCGCTATGGACCGCCGGACCGACGACCAGGCCGCGCGCGCTTCCTGGGTTGAGCAGGCGGGAGCCGGGAGGGCGGTCGAGAGCCCGTCGGATCCCGAGCTGGAGCGAAAGCTTGACGAGCTGCTCGATCCCGAGCTGCGGGCCGCGATGCGCTCACGCCTGGACGGCATCGAGGCACCCGACGGCGCCGCCGAGGCCGCCGACTGGCTGGGGCGGCTGGCGAGGCCGCAGGGGGAGGCGGCCAGGCTCGCCGAAACAGACCTGCCGGGCGACAGTGGCTTGGGCTCCGTGCCCGGGACGGGCGCGCAGGCCCCCGGCCCGGGCCTGCCGGGCGCGCCCCGGGC
>JACDBR010000161.1 GCA_013694825.1 Solirubrobacterales bacterium | reverse complement strand
ACCTGGGTCTTGCCGTCGGGTCGCAGGTAGTCGATCGCGGCCTCGCGGCGGATCTCAGCCAGCCGCCGGGCGAGCCTGTGGGCGAGCGAGATCGGCATCGGCATCAGCTCGGGCGTCTCGCGGGTGGCGTAGCCGAACATCATGCCCTGGTCGCCGGCGCCGGCCTTGTCGATCGCGTCCCCGCTCGAGGTGCCCGAGCGCGACTCGAACGCCTGATCGACGCCCTGGGCGATCTCGGGGGACTGCTCGTCGATCGCGGTGATCACGGCGCAGGCATCGGCGTCGAAGCCGTACGCGGAGTTGTCGTAGCCGATCTTGCGGATCGTCTCGCGAGCGATCTTCGGAACGTCGACGTAGACCTCGGTGGTGATCTCCCCGGAGACGACTACCAAGCCGGTGTTGACGAGCGTCTCGCAGGCCACCCGGCCCATCGGGTCGTCGGTCAGCACGGCGTCCAGAACCCCATCGGAGATCTGGTCGGCCATCTTGTCCGGGTGGCCTTCGGTGACCGACTCGGACGTGAACAGGTACTCGCTGGATACGGCCATCGCGTGGGCCTCCCTTCCTGGTCGATCAGACCGACCGTTCTCCCTCATACCAAGAGCCACCCTACCCAACGAGGCAGGCTCCGACCCAGGTGTGCGGGCGCCGTGGCAGCCGGAGACAGGTCTGGGAGGTTCCCCCGTCCTGGTGCTCCTGGCTTGGCTTTGACTATCGGATGCAAAGGTGGGTACGGTCTTCGACGAGGGAGACCGATCGGTCTACGCCCGCGTTGCCTTCGTGCCCCGAGTGGGGGCTGGCCGCGGTTCGGTAGCCGGTCATTCTGCGCACAGCAGAGAGGAGAGGCTATGACTATTCCCACCGAGCTCGTCGGCTCGCTGCCGCGGCCGATGAAGCTGCAGGAGGCCTACCAGGACCTCGACGACGGCAAGATTACGTTCGAGGACCTCCAGGCCGAGCAGGACAAGGCCGCCGAAGACTCGATCAGACGCCTCGAGGAGACGGGACAGGATCTCGTCAGCGACGGCGAGCAGCGCGAGTCGAGCTTCGCCACCTACCCGATCACCGACACGCTGGCGGGGACCGGATTGGCCGACAACCTGGCCGGCGACGGTCAGTTCTTTGCGATCTTCGACGACGGACATCACCGCCAGCTGCCGCGGTTGACCGGCGGCCCGTTCCGCTACAAGACGTTCGCCTCGGAGTTCGTCGAGAAGAACAAGCAGATCGCAACCCACGACGTCAAGCAGGCGGTGATCGCGCCGTCGATGCTGATGTTGCTCTATCCGCTCGAGGAGGAGCTCGAGGGCTACTCGCGCGAGCAGTTCCTCGACGACCTCTGCGACGAGGTCGAGAAGGACATCCGCCAGTGCTTCGATGCCGGCGCCAAGCGAGTCTCGATCGACTTCACCGAGGGGCGCCTCGCGAACAAGAACGACTCGCGCAACCCCTGGACCAACAAGGACATGCTCCAGGAGTTCATCGACCTGAACAACCGGGTGATCGACCGCTTCTCCCCCGAGGAGCGCAAGAACATCGGCATACACACGTGCCCCGGTGGCGACTGCGACTCGGTGCACAGCAAGGAGGTTCCCTACGAGAAGCTGCTGAGCAAGATGTTCCAGCTCAACGCCGGGTACTTCCTGATCCAGTGCGCGAGCGAGGACGATAAGGAGAGCGTCTACAAGCTCTGCGGCGAGTACAGCCGCGAGGACGCCGATGGTGTGCCCCAGGTCTGCTTCATGGGCGTGATCAACCCGCTCGACCCGGAGGTCGAGACGCCCGAGCAGGTCCGCGACGACCTCGTCGCCGCGGCGAAGTACATCCCGGTCGAGCGGCTCGGCGCCACCGACGACTGTGGGTTCTCGCCGTTCAGCCGCGACGAGAAGCCCAAGCACGGCTCGCCGGACTTCGCTCGCGACATCGCGATGCAGAAGATCTCCGCGCGGCTCCAGGGCGCCCAGATGGCCGCCCAGGAGCTCGGCGTGGCAGAGAAGAGCAGCGTCTAGGAGCGCACCTCGCTGGGACACCGGACTTGCGGCCGCCCGACGCGTCTTGTGCCGGGCGGCCGTCTTTCGGCGTCCCACCCCGGCTTCCGGCCCGGAGCCGAGCTACCTGAGGACTCGGAAACGTGGCGAAGAGCTCAGAGCGGTTGCGCTGGGCGGCCGAGACGCTCGGCGTCGAGCCCGCGGATCGGTTGCTTGAGGTCGGCTGCGGTCACGGCGTGGCGATCTCACTCATCTGCGAGCGCCTCGGCGAGGCCGGCAGGATCACCGGGATAGACCGTTCGCAGAAGATGATCGACGCGGCGCGCAACTGCAACCGGCGCTGCGTGGAGTCGGGCAAGGCGGTGATCCAGACGGTCGCCTTCGAGGACGCAGAGCTCACGGGCCCGCGGTTCGACAAGATCTTCGCTTTTCACGTCGCCCTGTTCTGGCGCTCCCCGGCACTCGCTCTCGCGAAGGCTCGAGATCAGCTCGCGGGCAGGGGCGCCCTATAT
>JACDBR010000160.1 GCA_013694825.1 Solirubrobacterales bacterium | reverse complement strand
CCGTATCGCTTTCCCGTCTCAGAGCCGGTAAGGCCTGGCTCGTAGGTGGGAAAGGAATCGGGCCGCCTGTCGGATCGACGTGAGACCTCCCACGGGCGCACCCTCGATGCACGCCCCAAAGGCTCCTGGCCCGCGGCTCACTCCTCGGGCGCCTCCTCAACCCCGCCCCCGCCGACCGTGCCGTGAACGCTATAGGAGTGGGCGCCGGCGCCCGCCAAGGCGCCGCCTTCGACGATCAGATACTTCTCGCGGATCGGGCGCTCGGCGAAATAGCACTCGAGAATCTCCCGGGTGCCGGCCGCATATCGAGCCTGCGCCGAGAGGCTGGTGCCGGAGATGTGCGGGGTCATGCCGTGGTAGGGCATCGTCCGCCAGGCGTGATCCTTGGGCGCCGGCTGCGGGAACCAGACATCGCCGGCGTAACCGGCGAGCTGGCCGGATTCGAGCGCCCGGACAACCGCGTCGCGGTCGCAGATCTTGCCGCGGGCGGTGTTGACGAGATATGCGCCACGCTTCATCCGTCCAAGCATCTCGTGGTCGAACAGGTGCTCGGTCTCGGGATGAAGCGGCGCGTTGATCGTCACCACGTCCATCGCGGGAACCATCTCGGCGGCCGACTCGTGGAAGGTCGCGCCGAGCTCGGACTCGACCTCGTCCGGCAGTCGGTGGCGATCGGTGTAGTGCAGGCCGACGTCGAACGGCTTCAGCCGGCGAAGCACCGCGGAGCCGATCCGCCCCGCTGCGACGGTGCCGACTTGCATGCCCTCAAGGTCATAGGAGCGCTCCACGCAGTCGGCGATGTTCCAGCCGCCGGCGATCACCTGCTGGTAGGAGGGGATGTAGTTGCGGACCAGCGCCAGGATCATCATCACCACGTGCTCGGAGACCGAGAGCGAGTTGCTGTAGGTGACCTCGGCGACCGTGATCCCGGCCTTGGCCGCGGCGTCGAGGTCGACGTGGTCCGAACCGATGCCGGCCGTGATCGCGAGCTTCAGCTTCGGGGCCGTGGCGATCCGCTCGGCGGTCAGATAGGCGGGCCAGAATGGCTGTGAGATCACCACCTCGGCTTCGGGAAGGCAGCGCTCGAACTCCGAGTCCTCGCCGTCCTTATCGGAGGTGACAACGAGCTCATGCCCGGCCTGCTCACAGAACTTGCGTAGGCCGAGCTCACCCGAGACGCTGCCGAGCAGCTCTCCCGGCGTAAAGTCGATCGCCTCGGGGGCGGGCGTCGTCTGTCCGTCGGGATAGCGCTCGATCTCGGGGATCTGGTCGCGCGGGTAGGCGGGCGGATAGCCCTCGACGGGGTCGTCGTAGAGGACGCAGAGAATCATCGCCATTTTTCAGCCTCCTTGGTTGATGGCATCGTACGCCGAAGGAGGCCGCGCGGCCGGCGATCGTCCTACCTGCTGGACACCACGTGTCGCCCGAACGATGCCGCGGCGCAGGCGGCGGCCTGTGAGGCGGCTGGCGTCGACCCCCAGGCGGAAAACGTCGAGTACGACGACGAGACCGGCGCCTGCACCCTGGACTCCGGCGGAAGCGACGAGGGCGAAGCCGGCGAAGAGCGAGCCGAGAACGTCTCCGGCGAAGACGAGAACGAGGTTCGTGAGGAATTCAGGCGGCTGCTCGCCGACCCGCGGGTCAAGGGTTGGAGAAAGGCAGCGATCATTGTCTTGATCGGCTACCTGGCCTCTCCGATCGACCTCGTGCCTGACTTCATCCCGGTTGCCGGCCAACTCGATGACGCGATCTTGGTGGCGCTGGTCCTGCGGACCGTGCTGCGCGGTGGTGGCCCGGAGCTCCTGCGCCGAGCATTGGCAGGCCCGCAGTCCTCCCTGGCGATCGTAAGTCGGCTGCCTACGGCGAGCAGGGGCGTGATTCGTAGACCGGCACGGAGAACCAAACATCCGCACCGCCTGTGTCGTGGGCCACCCCGAATTTGCCTCCATGGGCCTCGGCGATCGCAGCAACGATCGCAAGCCCAAGGCCGGTTCCGTCATCGCCTCGGTGGGCCTCGGCACGGCTGAACCGCTCGAAGGCGACCGGTGAAAACTCTTCCGGTATGCCTTGGCCCTGATCGGTTACGTGAAGCTCTGCTTGGCCATCGACGACACGAGCCGTGATCTGGATCGGTCCCGCGCCGTGGCGGTAGGCGTTGTCAAGCAAAGCGGTAAGGGCCTGCTCCAGGCGGGCGCCGTCACCCACGAGGGTGATCGCAGGAACCTCGACCCGGAGCTTCCGGCGTCCGTCGCCGTCCAGCAACCGCAGCCGCCGCGTAGTCCGCTCCACGAGGGCTCTTAACGGCACCGGTCCCCGGCGCAGCTCGAGCGAGTCGTGGTCTGAGCGGGTCAGCAGAAGCAGATCCTCGGTGATCATGCTTAGCCTCTCGACCTCCTCGACAGCAGAGTCGAAGGACTCGGCGGAGGCGGTTGGATCCTCGAGGCTGGCCCGCTTGCCGACCTCCAGCTCCATCTTGAGAATCGCAAGCGGTGTGCGGAGCTCGTGGCTGACGTCGGCCGAGAAACGGCGCTCACGGTCCACCGTCGCGGCCAGCCGATCGAGCATCTCGTTGAGCGTTTCCCCGAGCGCTCGGACCTCATCGTTCGCCGTCGGCAGCGGAAGCCGATCCTCGCTGTCGGATAGCGAGATTTGCCGGGCGCGTCGGCGCATTCGGTCGATTGGCCGAAGCGCACGCCCAGCCAGGGCGTACACGGCGAGCGACGCAAGCAGGACGGCAATCGGACCGCCAGCGAGCAGAGCTGCGCCAAGAGTCTCGAGCGTCTGCTCTCGCTCGGCGATCGAGGTGCCCACGACGATGACCCGCTCGCGTCCTCCCAGCTCGACTGGCCGGCCGAGCAGTCTGGCGCTCTCGCCACGCCGGATGTAGGTCGGGCGGCTGGCGGCAGCCTCGACCTCCGCGGGATCGAACAGCGGGCGATCGTCGCCGTTCAGGCTCGTCGCGAGCACCCGGCCATCCGGCGCGAGGATCTGCGCGTACGGCTCATTCCCACGCCCGGGGATGCTCGACGACCGGCTGTTCTGCACGAGTGTCGCGACGTCTGCTGCCCGTGCGGCGAGCTCACGATCGATACCTGCATCAAGACTCGAGCGAGTGTGGAAGAAGATCGCCAGGCCGAAACCGCCCAACAGCAGCGTCATCAGCACCGCGAAGGCAAGGGTCAGCTTCAACCGCAGCGGCAGCCGCACTCTCATGGTGTCTTCTTCAGCCGGTAGCCGACGCTGCGAACCGTCTCGTTCGAGTCCGTGCCGAACGGTCGATCTATCTTCTCCCGCAGGTAGCTGACGTATACCTGTAGGACGTTGGCGCGAGAGGGACTGTCGTCGCCCCAGACCTCAGCCAGGATCTGCTCGCGGGAGAGAAGCTGACCCGGGTGGCGCATGAAGGCCTCGAGCAGATCGAACTCCCGGGGAGACAGCTCGAGCCGCTGATCGACGCGCCACGCCTCGCGCTCCGCTAAGTCGAGCCGGAGCTCCCCCGCTTCGAGCAAGCCGGGCGCCGCGCTATCACGTCGCCGCGCGATCGCGCGCAGCCTGGCCGTCAACTCCGCCAGCGAGAAGGGCTTGACCAGATAGTCGTCGGCTCCCGAGCGTAGACCCAGAACGCGATCGCTGACCGCACTCCGCGCGGTCAGCATCAGGATCGGGGTCCAGTCGCCCTCCTCGCGCAGCTGCCTGCACACAGAGATTCCGTCTAGGCCGGGCAGCATCAGATCGAGAACGATCGCGTCGAAGGTGCCTGCTTGCGCGGCCTCGAGGCCTGCCCGCCCATCTCGGGCGAGTGTGCTCGTCATGCCCTCGAAGGCGAGCCCGCGTTGAAGCAGGCGCGCGATCTTCGTCTCGTCTTCGACGATCAGCAGCTTCACGACATCCGTTCTACCGATGCTCTCAGCGTTCTCTAAGCGTTGGCCCATACAAGTGGTGGATGCTCGTTTCGTTCGCCACACCGCTGCGCCCCGGGTATCGCTGGCGTTGCGGCCCACTTCAAGACTTGCTTCGGGCGCATCAGTTCTGGCTTTGGACCCTCATCGCCGTGGCGCTCGTAGTGGCGCTCAGAGCGCCCTGGTTCGGAGCCCCACTTGGAAATGACGAGGGCGGGCTGACCTACGTCGCATCGAACTGGCATGGCAGCGGCGGCCAGCTCTATGGCCATGACTTTCTTGATCGTCCGCCGCTCGTCGTCACCCTGTTTGGGCTCGCCGCCCAAACCGGGGGCACCGCCGCCGTCCGCACCATGGGAGCGCTGGCGGCGGTCTCGCTGGTCATCGTGGTGGCTCTGATCGCCCGGGAGCTCGGCGGCGCCCGGGCCGGCGCCTGGGCAGCTTTGATCGCGGCGATCCTCGGCTCCTCGATCCTGCTCGGCTCCGTCTTCACCCCGGCCGAGCTGCTCGCGGTGGTCCCCTCCGCCGTTTCAGTCCTGCTCTTGTTGATCGCGAGGCGCCTGTCGAGCGGCCGGCTGCTCGCTTTCGGTTTGGCCGGACTCCTCGCCATGGCCGCCTTGCTCGTCAAGCAGTCGTTTGGAGATGCCCTGCTGGCCGGCGGTGCCTTCCTGGCGATGAGCGCATGGCTAGGTCAAGATGAGAGGCGAGCTTGGCTCGGGGCTGCGCTCGCATACTTCGGCGGCGTATGCGTACCGTTGCTCTGTCTCGGGCTTTGGCAGGGACTCGACTCGAGCTCCGACGCCTCGCTGGTGTATTCCCTGATCGGCTTTCGTCTCGACGGCCTCGGGGCGTTGTCCGGGTCGGACGGGGGGCTGCTGGGCCGATTCGCTGAGCGGCTCCTGCTGCCGCTCCTGGGCTCGGGCCTCGCACTGACCCTCTTCTGGTCACCGGTGGGGCTGCGTCAACTCAAGGGACAGCGAGTCTTGCGGACGACCCTCGCCGTCTGGGCGATCGGTGGGCTGGCAGGTGTGTTGCTCGGAGGGAGCTATTGGTCGCACTACCTGATCCAGCTGATCCCCGTTGCGGCAGTGACCGCAGGGCTTGCGCTCTCCAGCAGCACCTGGCACCGGGTTCGCTGGAGCGCGGCGGTCCTCCTCAGCCTGGCGATAGCCGCGACGCTGATCGGGCCAAGCACGAGCCGCGCGCTTTCGTCCGAGGACGAGGCGGCTCTCGTCGGCAGATACATCTCCGAGCGGGCGGATCCTCGCGACAGCATCTACGTCCGCTACTCGCAGCCCAACATCACCTACTACAGCGGGCTGCGAAATCCCTATCGATACAACTGGAGCCTGATGCTGCGGACGATCCCGGGCGCGGAGCGACGGCTGCGCTCGCTGCTTCGGTCTGACCGGCGCCCCACCTGGGTGGTCGGCTGGG
The DNA here is from genome assembly GCA_013694825.1 of Solirubrobacterales bacterium. Lineage (GTDB taxonomy): Bacteria > Actinomycetota > Thermoleophilia > Solirubrobacterales > 70-9 > JACDBR01. The sequence goes on along the minus strand of JACDBR010000160.1, from coordinate 1,391 downwards.
AAGGGACCAACACCTACGGTCTCGACGTCGAGGGCGCGACGACGCGGCTGATTCGAGGGTCCTACCGGCGGGTGGGCGAGGTCTGTGGCGTTCCCGTCCTCTTGAGCAGGGGCCTGACTCGGCCCCGGGCTTCGACCGACGTCGACTGCGGCTGAGGATGTTCTTAGTGCCCTCGCAGGAGCTGGGCTACGGCACGCTCGGCGGACTGGTCTTCGCCGAATCGGTTGGCGTGCCCGTGCCGGGCGAGGCGGCCCTCGTTGTCGCCGGTCTCCTCGCCGCGTCCGGCCACCTCTGGCTGCCGCTCGTGCTTGCAATCGGCACGATCGCGGCGATCTCGGGCGATAACGTCGGCTACTGGCTCGGGCGCCGGTTCGGGCGCGAAGTCTTGATCCGAGGACCGGGTCCGATCGGGCGGCATGCGGGCCAACTCGTCGCTAGGAGTGAACGCTTCTACGCTCGCCACGGCGCGAAGGCCGTCTTTCTCGGGCGCTGGATCGCGGGCGTCCGAATCGCCGCCGCGGTCCTTGCCGGCGCCGGGCGGATGCGATGGCGGCGGTTTCTGCTCTACAACGCGCTCGGCGGCTTCGCTTGGGTATGCACGGTCTCCGGCTCCGCGGCGCTCCTCGGACCGATCGTGCCTGGTGCGCTCTACGCGCTCGGGACCGCCGGCCTGGCAGTCCTAGCTCTCGCGGCAGGGCTCAGGGCGCTGGCCATCAGTCGCCGGGGTCGCTCAAGAGGAGCGAGCACAGGAGCGCAACGGCTCGATTCGGCACGGCGGTGAGTGCCGATGAACGTGCTCGACCAGTTCCCGCTCGCGGGCAGGCCCCGTGGACCGCGAGGCCCGAACGCCCGAGACAGAGTCCGGGAGATCACCGGGCGTGTCCTTCTTGGCGTTCACCGCACCGGGAACTGGCTTCAGCTCCTCCGGTTCGCGCTCGTCGGCGCTTCCGGCTATGTGGTCAACCTGACCTTGCTTCGCCTATCTAGTCGGGTTCGTCGGAACCCAGCCTCTGCCTGGCGCAGTTGCCGCGTTCCTCGCCGCGGTAACGAACAACTTCCTCTGGAATCGGGCCTGGACTTTTCGTGCTGCCGCCGCCCATGGCCGCACCGGGCTTCAAGCAGCTCGGTTCTTTGCCCTCAGCACCGGCGGGCTCGGGGTGAATCTTGCGATCCTGCAGCTCCTGGCCTCCGAGCTCGCGGTCCCAGAGCTTCCCTCGCAGGGTGTCGCTGTCGCGATGGCGATGCCGGTCAACTTCATCGGAGACTGCTTACTCGTTAGGCGCCGGCAGCGCCGACGATCAGCCACGGCAACCGGTGGAGGAGGCGCCGTCCGACCCGCTCCTGGGCGGCGCGCCGCGCCCGTTCGGAGCCGCCACGCGACCTCCTCCCGG
>JACDBR010000138.1 GCA_013694825.1 Solirubrobacterales bacterium | reverse complement strand
CGGCGGCATGGCTCGGCGGGCGCGATAATGCGCGCCGTGCGGGTGATGGGGATCGTCAATGCGACGCCGGACTCGTTCTCCGACGGTGGTCGCCATCTCGACCCCGATGCGGCGATCGCCCACGGCTGCGAGCTTGCCGCCGAGGGCGCGTCGATCATCGACGTCGGCGGCGAGTCCACCCGACCGGGCGCCGAGCCTGTCGCGGCCGACGAGGAGCTGCGCCGCACTCGGCCCGTGGTCGCTGGGCTGGCCGCGCTCGGACTCACCGTGTCGATCGACACGTCCAAGGCCAGCGTGGCCGAAGCGGCGCTCGACGCCGGCGCCGAGGTCGTCAACGACATCAGCGCGCTGCGTGGCGACCCGGCCATGGCGCGCCTCTGCGCCGAGCGCGGCTGCACGGTCGTCCTGATGCACATGCTCGGCACCCCCCGCACGATGCAGGTGGATCCGCGCTACGAGGACGTGGTCGCCGAGGTCGGTGGCTTCCTCGCCGGCCGCGTCAAGGCCGCGATCGAGGCCGGGATCGACCCTGAGCGAATCTGGGTCGACCCCGGGATCGGATTCGGCAAGACCCTCGATCACAACCTCGAGCTGCTGCGGCGGATCGACGAGCTCGCGGCGCTCGGCCGTCCTCTCCTCGTCGGGGCCTCCAGGAAGGAGTTCATCGGCCGGATCACGGGACGCGGGGTGGACGGGCGCCGTGGCGGCGACGTCGCCGCCAACGTCCTCGCGATGGCGGGCGGCGCCGAAGTGCTTCGGGTTCACGACGTCGGGCCGCTGGTCGCCGCGCTCGAGGCGGCAGAGCTGCTGCTCGGCAGGCGACCCTGGGAGCGAGCCGCGTGAGCTCCGACGGCGACCCGCTCAGCTCGGTCGAGGTCAAGATCATCGGACTCTCGCTCTTCACGCACCATGGCGTGACCGAGGCCGAGCGCGAGCTCGGCCAGCGGCTCGAGCTCGACATCAGCTTCGACGTGCCCGATTGCGACGCGGCGCTGACCGACCGGATCGACGACACGATCGATTACGGCGAGGTCGCCGACCTGGTTTCGATGACGGCGACCGAGCGCAGCTACCGGACCCTCGAACGCCTCTGCTATGTGATCGCCGAGCGCCTGATGGAGCGCTATGGCTGTATGGCGGTCACGGTCCGCGCGGCCAAGCCCGAGCCGCCGCTGCCGCTGGCGATCGGCGAGGTCGCGGTCGAGCTGCTGCGTGAGGCCGCGGTCGAGGAAGCCGAGCCCGGCGATGGCTGAGGACGAGCGGCGGACCGGCTACCTCGGCCTCGGGTCCAACCTCGGTGACCGTGAGGCCCACCTGCGCGCGGCGGTCGAGCTGCTGGGCGAGCAGGGGATCGGGGTCGACGCGAGCTCGTCGACCTACGAGACCGAGCCGGTCGGGGAGCTCGCCGACCAGCCCGACTTCCTGAACGCGGTGCTGCGGATCGAGACGACGCTCGAGCCCGAGCGGCTCCTTGACGCATGCAAGGCGACCGAGCTGGCCCGCGGCCGCCTTCTCGGCGGTCCCCGTCACGGCCCGCGCCCGCTCGACGTCGACCTGCTGCTGCTGGGCGACGTCGAGCACCGAAGCGCGCGGCTCGAGCTACCTCACCGCGAGGTTCGCTCGCGTCGCTTCGTGCTCGTTCCGTTGCTCGAGCTCGATCCCGAGCTGGCGCTGCCCGACGGGACGCGCCTGGCCGGTGCTCTGGAGGCGCTGGAGCCCGGTCAGGAAGTCGTGCTCTCGGGCCCACCGCTGACCGGCTGAGCGGGGCCGGCAGCACCCAGCCACGCCGCCGGAAGCACCGGTCCGATCCTGCCCGGGAACTCGGGAAACAGCGCCATGCCTGCCTGCCCGCCGGTCGGGCGGCTATCAGGCTGCGAAGGTCGTCGAGCGTCATCGCCAAGCGAACGCTGGAGCCGACCATAAGGTCGGCGACGTTGGGGGACGAGAGGTCGTCCGGGGCCGACAGCGCACCCTGGCCGATCAGCAGGTCGATCCGGTCGAGCCAGCTCGGCAGTGAGGCCAGGTCGTCGCGCACGCGCTCGTCGTCGATTCCGTGAATTCGCCTCTCCGCCGCGACGATCGGCGCCGCGGCGCGGGCCGCCAGCTTGGGAGGAATGCCGAGCCGCCCCCCCTCGGCGAAGCTCGCGATCGGCTTCGAGTCGCGGCTCAGGGCCGCCCAGAGGATCCGGCGGATCGTGGGCTGAAGCGTCTCCCCGGCCCAGGACTCCGCCGCCTCGACGGCAAGCCGCGAGTCCTGACCGGTCGGCCAGAGCGGTGGCTCGGGGTACAGCTCGTCGAGCCTGCGGGCGATCTCCCGCGAGCCGGTGATCCGCTCCCCCCCGAGCTTCAGCGCGGGGACCGTGACGCCCGGAAAGCGCATCGCCCTCAAGACCCCCCGCGAGACGACCGGGAGCAGATCGACCCGCCTGTAGGCGATCCGCTTGAGCTCGAGCATGCGACGCACCGCCATCGCGGGGTGCGAGCCGGGGATCACGAACAGCGTTGCGCTCATCGCAGCCGATGATCCCAGGAGCGGCGCTTTAATGGCCGCATGCTGCTGGCAGTCGACGTCGGGAACACCCAGACCCACCTCGGTGCTTTCCGCGGCAGCGAGCTGGCCGAGAGCTGGCGCTTCCAGACCCGAGCCGGCGCCACCAGCGACGAGCTGGCCGAGCGCCTGGAGGGCCAGCTCGGGCTGCGCGGGATCGGGCTCGAGGAGGTCGACGCGATCGTGGTCTCCTCGGTCG
>JACDBR010000135.1 GCA_013694825.1 Solirubrobacterales bacterium | reverse complement strand
AGCGTGCGCCGACCGTCCTCTACGGGCATGGTTGGGGCGGGAGCGGCGAGACGCGACGCAAGGGCGGGTCGATTGAGCCCTTCCTGAAGGCCGGCTACAACGTGATCACCTGGGATGCCCGCGGCTTCGGCGGCTCCGGCGGCACGGTCCAGATCGACGACCCGCGCTTCGAGGCGCGCGACGCTTCGGCGTTGATCACGTGGCTCGTCCGGCGGCCCGCGGCGCGGCTCGAGTCCAAGCGCGACCCCGTGGTCGGCATGGCCGGCTCGAGCTACGGCGGCGGCGTCCAGTTCATCACCGCCGCCCGCGACCGGCGGGTCGACGCGATCGCTCCCGACATCGCGTGGAACACGCTCAACCGCAGCCTCTACCAGCGCGAGTCGGTCAAGCTCGGCTGGGACCTGGCGCTGATCGGCGCCGGGATCCCGACCTCGGTCGCTCAGGGCGCCTTCAGTCCGGCCGGGGTCAAGAAGGGCAACCAGAGCCCGCGCTTCTACCGAGCCGTTCAGCAGGGATCGGCCACGGGCACGCTGGGCGAGGGAATCCAGCGCTGGTTTCGTCGTCACGGACCGCGCGGGATGCTGAGGCACGTGAAGGTGCCGACCCTGATCACCCAGGGCACTGTTGACACGCTATTCACGCTCACCGAGTCGGTCCGGAACTTCAAGGCGCTGAGCCGCAACCGGATCCCGCTCAAGATGACCTGGCATTGCGGCGGCCATGGCGTCTGCCTGACCGATTCCGGCCCCGCCGAGCACTTGACCAAGCGCCGAATCGCCTGGTTCGACCGCTACCTCAAGCACCGCAGGGTGAAAACCGGCCCGCGGTTCGAGTGGATCGACGAGGAAGGGCGCTACCACCGCCACAAGCGCTTCCCGCTGCGCCAGATCGGGCGGGCGAGCGGCGCGGGCTCGGGCGTACTGACGCTAAGCCAGGGACCGCAGCCGACCGGTGGCTTCGTCGCCGCGGAGCCGGGAGCGCCCGGCCCGACGACGCTGACGATCCCGATCGAGGGGGCTGACGCCGGAGACCACGTACTGGGCGCGCCGAAGCTGCGCATGACCTACAAGGCCAGCGGCCGCTCGACCCTGCTCGGCCGCGAGGATCGCACCTACCTCTACGGGCAGATCGTCGACGACTCGCGCGGCTCGGGTGGCGGGCCACCGGGGACGCTGGTGGTCGGAAACCAGGCGGCGCCGATCCCGATCAAGCTCCAGCCTGGTCCGCCGACCAAGGCACGCGAGCTCAAGCTTCCCCTGGAGACGATCGCAAGCCTCGCCGGCGATCAGGGCTATTCGCTTCAGATCGTCACGCAGTCGAACCTCTACGACTTCCAGCGCGCCGACGGGGTGATCGAGATCGAGTCGGCCAAAATCGCGCTGCCGATCGTCCGCTAGGCCCACGGGCAATTATCCTCGGGCTCATGAGGGGAGCCGACTCGATCGTTCAGTCGCAGCGTGAGCGCCTCCTGAGGGCGGACGCAGAGCGTGCCGGCGATCCCTTCCTCGTCCATCGCGACGCCTACGGGTCACGTCTGATCAGCCGGCTCGACCCGCAGCGGCCGACGATCATCGGCCGCGGCCCCGACGCCGACGTAGACATCGCCTTCGACACCGAGGTCTCTCGGACCCACGCCGAGATCCATCCGACCGAGAAGGAGTGGATCCTGATCGACGACGGCCTGTCTCGAAACGGCACCTTCGTCAACAACGAGCGGGTCACAACCGAGTGGCCTCTGCGCGGAGGCGACGTGATCAGGATCGGGCGCGGCGAGCTGCGCTTCGTCGATCCGGCGACAAGCGTTGCCGATCCCGAGGCGGCCGGCGAAACCGTGCCCGAGCCTCCGCTGTCGATCGAGCCGGGGCCGCAGCCACATGAGCCCGACCCGGTCGGCGACACCGCGCCCGAGGCCCCGCTGTCTGTGGAACCGGCGTCGCAGCCGCAGGAGCCCGAAGCGGCGAAGCCGAACGACGCTCAGCTCGAGGTCCTGATCGCCCTCTGCCGGCCCTACGGCGATGGCAGCGAGTCGGCCGTGCCGGCCTCGGATCTAGAGATCGCCAAGCAGCTGCAGCTCGACGTCGGTGCGGTCAGCGAGGCGCTGCGCGCCCACAGCGAGCGCTTCGGGGTCCCTGGGACTTCTCAGCAGGCTGATCGCGTGCGGCTCTCCGAGCTCGCGCTGCGAAGCGGCACCGTGACGCTGCGAGACATCGGCGCGATCGACGACTGATACCCCTGACGTCGGGCGGGGCGACGGCTGCGCCGGCCCTCCAGCGCCGCCGCCGTGGCTCGCTCCTACCCGCTGCCTATGACCCCGATCAGGACCGCGATCACCGCGATAACGACGACGAGGAGCGCAGCGACTATGAGGGCTCTGCGATCGAGGATCCGAAGCGGGGAGCCGCGGAGGAGCGGGAGCCCGGAGTCGTTCCGCTCGTCCGCAGTCGGCGGGAGGAAGGGCGGCGGCGCGGCGGGGGGCTCGTCGGCCTCAGGCTCCGAAGCGGTCGGCTCGCGAGCGTCCTGGCTCGATTCTTCGCTCGCGCCGAGCTCCGCTCCGACCGCTGCCGAGAGCGCCACGGCGAGCTCGCCCGCGCTCGGGAAGCGGCCGTCGGGGTCGACGGCCATCGCCTTCTCGATCGCCTCGTCGATCGCCGCCGGCAGCTCACTCGAGATCGCTGAGGGCCGCGGTCGTTCGGCGACGGCGTGTGCGACGAGCTTGGCCGGGGCGCTGCGTCGCGGGAACGGCGGCTCGCCTGTAAGCAGCATGTGGATCACGCCACCGAGCGCGTAGACGTCCGCGCGGCGATCGATCGAGGTCCCCTCGAGCTGCTCGGGGGCGACGTAGTCGGGACTGTCGAGGAAGTCTGCGCTGCCGTGAAGCGCGGCATCGGCGCCGGCGATCTGCGAGATGCCGAAATCCGAGACGAGCGCCGAGCCGCCGCGATCGACCAGGACGTTGGACGGCTTGAGGTCACGGTGGATCAGCCCGCGTGCATGAGCGGCGTCCAGCCCGGCCGCGATCTGCTCGACCAGCGTCGCGACGAGCTCGGGCTCGAGCGCTCCCTCATGTTCGACTAGCTCGCCGAGATCGGTTCCGTCGACGAACTGCATCGACAGGTAGAGCCGGCCGGCCTCCTCGCCGGCGTTGTGGACCGAGACGACGTTCGGGTGACGGACCGGGGCCGCGGCGCGAGCCTCGCGGCGAAAGCGAGCCCGCAGCCGCTCCTGGCTGGAGAGCTCGGGCCAGATCAGCTTCAGCGCGGTCTCGCGGTCGAGCGTGAGGTGGCGCGTCCTGTAGACGACGCCCATCCCACCACGGCCCAGCTCGGACTCGATGCGGTGGCCGGCGAAGACGGATCCCGGCTCGAGCTCGGCCTGCGCCTCGGGGTCGCCTTGTGAATCCTGCTCTGCCAAGGAACCCCGCCGACCCTATTCGACCCCGCGGCCGAGCCCGCCGACAGCGAAGCGCGACGCCGCCCTTCAAGCACGACCCCCACGGCTTGCGGCGGAGTTTGCCCGTCGTGCCCCGGGTAGGTTGGTTGGGGTGGCAATCGATAGTCAGATCGGGCCTCTCCTGGAGCAGATGAAGGGTGCGCCCTCGCTGTCGAGCGGGACGCCCGAAAACGGACGTGACCTTCTGCGCAGGCTGCTCGTCGGGATCGGCTCGCGCCAGCCGATCGAGCTGGGTTCGGTCGAGGAGATCGAGGTTCCCGGCGCGGATGGCGCGCGGCCCGCCATCGTCTACCGGCCCGGGGCCGACGGCTCCGTCCCGACCCTGCTCTTCCTCCACGGCGGCGGCTTCACGGTCGGCGACCTCGAGGGCTACGACTGGCAGGCTCGGCTGCTCTGCCGTGACGTCGGCGCGGTTGTCGTCAGCTACGGCTACCGGCTCGCTCCCGAGGATCCCTGGCCGGCGGCGGCTGACGACGTGATGGCGGCGCTCGAATGGACCGTCGCCCACGCACGCGAGCTCGGTGGAGACCGCGAGCGGATCGCGATCGGCGGCGACAGCGCCGGCGGCAACCTGAGCGCCGTCACCGCGCAGGCCTGGAAGGGGCGCGAGCCGGCGCTCGCCGCGCAGCTGCTGCTCTATCCGGCAACCGACCTGGCGGCGGACGGCGGCGAGGAACTGCCAGCCTCGGTGCTGGAGAACGCCGAGGGCTACTTTCTCAGTCTCGAGGACATGCTCTGGTTCCAGGCCAACTACCTCGGCGAGGCTGATCCGACTGACGCACGGATCTCGCCCGCGCTGGCCGGCGATCTCTCGGGGTTGCCGCCGGCGGTCGTCGCGACGGCCGGCTACGACCCGCTCCGAGATGACGGCGAGGCCTACGCCGAAGCGCTCAGCGCAGCCGGGGTCGAGGTCGCCGACCTCCGGTTTCCGGCCCTGATCCACGGCTTCTTCGCGATGGGGCCGATCTCGCGCGGGGCGGCGCAGGCGAGCGCTGCGGTCTGCGAGGCGCTGGGGGAGCTGCTCGCCGAGGGGCGACGCCGCCCGTGAGCTCCGCGGCCACCACCCCGCACACCTTCGCCGGCACGGACCTCGCCGTCCACCCGCTGTGCCTCGGGGGCAACGTCTTCGGCTGGACCGCGGACGAGCGCGACAGCTTCGAGGTGCTCGACGCCTACGCCGATGCCGGCGGCAACTTCATCGACACCGCCGACGTTTACATGGCCAAGGTCGAGGGCAAATCGGGCGGCGAGTCCGAGCGGATGATCGGCCGCTGGCTCGAGCGGCGAGGCAACCGAGATCAGATCGTGGTGGCGACCAAAGTTGGCAAGCTCCCCGGGCTCGACGGGCTCTCGCCGGCCACGGTCGGGACGGCGGTCGAGAGATCGCTCGAGCGGCTCGGAGTCGATTGCGTCGACCTCCTCTACGCCCACGCCGACGACGCCTCGACGCCGATCGAGGACACGCTCGGCGCGTTCGGGACGCTGATCGAAGCGGGGAAGGTCCGCTACGTCGCAGCGTCGAATTTCAGCGCCGAGCGGCTCGGCGAGTCGTTGCGGGTGGCCGAGCGTGAGGGTCTGCCGCGCTACGTCGCCCTTCAGCCGCTCTACAACGTGATGGAGCGCCCCGCCTACGAGGACGCGTTGCGAGCCGTCTGCGAGCGCGAGGGACTCGCGTGCCTGCCCTACTACGGGCTCGCGAGCGGTTTCCTGACCGGCAAGTTCCGCGGCGGCTCGGACGCTGTCGACACGAAGCGCGGCGGGCCGCGGCAGGACTACTCCGGGGAGCGCGGCGAGCGGGTGCTGGACGCGCTCGACGATCTGGCCTCAGCCCACGAGGTGCGCCCGGCCGCGGTCGCCCTGGCCTGGCTTCGCGC
>JACDBR010000131.1 GCA_013694825.1 Solirubrobacterales bacterium | reverse complement strand
TCTCGATCCTCATCGCCGGGGTTGGGGGGGAGGTCTACGCGCTCAAGAACGGCTGTGCGCTCGACGGCCTTCCGCTCGAGGGCGGCCGCCTGACGGGCAATGTGGTCGTGTGCCCGTGGCACAACTGCGCCTACGACGTTCGCTCGGGCAAGCGCGTCGACGACCCGGCGGAGGCCGGCCTCGCCGTCGTCCCGGTGTCGATCGAGGACGGTAGAGTCCGAGTCGCCGTCAACGTGGCCTGATGGGCCGAATCCTGGTCGCCGCCGTGGGTAACGTCCTACGGCGGGACGACGGCTTCGGCGCCGCAGTCGCCGCCCGCCTGGGCGCGCTTCCGGCCGGCGCCGAGGTGATCGAGACCGGGATCGGCGGAATCGCGCTGCTGCAGGAGCTCCTGGCGGGCTGCGACGGCCTCGTGGTGATCGATGCCGTCGACCGGGGCGCCGAGCCAGGGACGGTGTTCGTGCTCGAGCCCGACGTCGATGAGGCGGCGCACGTTCCCGACGTGCATCTGGCAAACCCGAGGCGTGTGCTCGCCATGGCCAAGACTATGGGCGTCCTGCCCGATCGCGTGGTTATCGTCGGCTGCCAGCCCGTCGACGTCGACGAGCTGGACGAGCAACTGTCGCCAGAGGTCGAGCGCGCCGTGCCGATCGCGGTCGGCAAAGTCGAGGAGACGGTGCGTGCCTGGCTCTGACGGACCCGGGCCGGTCCTCCCGACGGATGCGGCGGGCTTTGTCTCGATCGAGGACGTGCGCTCGCGACTGGCCGCCCAGCGCTACCTCGTCGACGATGGCCTCGCCACCATTCTCTTCCTCGCTCTGCGCCTGCGAAAGCCGCTCCTCGTCGAGGGCGAGCCGGGCGTCGGGAAGACCGAGCTCGCCAAGGCGCTTGCTGCGGCCGCCGGCGCCCCGCTGCTCCGTTTGCAGTGCTACGAGGGCATCGACGTGCATCACGCGCTGTACGACTGGGACTACCCCAGGCAGCTCCTCCACCTCCGGGCTGCCGGCGAGGGCGAGGTCTACTCGGAACGCTTCCTCCTGCGGCGCCCACTGCTCGAGGCTCTAGATCGGCCGGGATCCGTGCTCCTGATCGACGAGCTCGACCGCGCGGACGATGAGTTCGAGGCGTTCCTGCTGGAGTTCTTGTCGGATTTCCAGGTCACCATCCCCGAGATCGGTGTGTTTCGGGCCACGCAGCCGCCGGTCGTGATCGTCACCTCCAACCGCACGCGCGAGCTGCACGACGCGTTGCGGCGGCGCTGCCTCTACCACTGGATCGACCATCCGGATCAGGCTCGCGAGGCCGCAATCGTCCACGCCCGTCTACCCGAGCTGCCCGAGCGGCTCGTCCAGCAGGTGTGCACGTTCGTGGGCCAGCTGCGCTGGCTGGATCTTTACCGCGCGCCCGGCATCGGTGAGACCCTGGACTGGGCGCAGGCGCTCGACGTGCTCGGGCACGAGAGCATCGACCGCGACGCCGCAACGGCGAGCCTCGGATCGCTGCTGAAGGCGCGCGAAGATTTGGAACGGGTGCGGAACCAGCATCTCGGCACGCTTCTCGACGAGGCTTCGGATGCGACCGCCTGAGCAGGCGGTCCGATACGCGGTCATCGCGCTCGCGAACGGCCTGCGCGACGCGGGGGTCAGCACTGGCATCGACGAGGAGCTCACGCTCTGCCGCGCGCTCGCGGAAGTGGATCTTCGGGCGCGCGACGAGGTTTACTGGGCGGCGCGCGCCACACTTGTCAGGCGGCGGGATGCCTTCCCCGCCTTCGAACGCGTCTTCGAGGAGTTTTGGCAGGGCCACGAGCTCGCGGGCGCCGCTGGCCGTATCGCCGAGCACGGCGAGAGCGACCCGCGTATGCCGGGCCCGCAGCACGGGGGCGAGTCGCTGCCGCAATTCCGCCTCGGCGGACGAAGCTCCCACGTGCTCGACGGCAGCGCCGTGCAGGCCTTGAGTGCAATCGAGCTGCCGACGGCTGGGGTTGAGGAGTCGGGGGAGAGCGAGCGGCGAGGCCTGTTGGCCGCGTACAGCCCGAACGAGATCCTCAGCGAGCCCGAGACACTCGAGCTCGGGCGTGATGAGGCCGCCGCCGTACGCCGCCTGGCTGAGGAGCTTCGCGC
>JACDBR010000104.1 GCA_013694825.1 Solirubrobacterales bacterium | reverse complement strand
GACCGAGGTCGACGAGCTGGCGCTGGCAGCGTCGCTGTCGGGCACCGATCGCGCTGAGTCGCTGGGCGAGCGGCTCGCCGAGAGCGTGCGCGAGCTGAGGGTCCTCGCCGAGCGCGACCGCGAGATGTGCTCCAGGCTCGAGCGGGGCTTTGCTTCGGCGCCGCTGATTGTGATCCCCCAGCTCAGCGCGGGAGCCCACGATCTCGCCGGGCTGGCCGGCGTCGCCGCGCACCTCGTGGAGCCGGCGGGCTTTCAGGCGTCGTCCGGCGAACGACGCGCGTAGGCCAACTCGCGAACGTTCCAGTCGCAGGCCTCCGGCCGTGGGAAGAGCTCGGCGACGCGTTCGTCTCGCGAGCGGCGCTCGGCCCGGCTTTGCTCGATCAACTCGAAAACGGGGCTCGACTCGGCGACCATCGCCGGCTCAAGCTCCCTGGAGTGCCTCCAGTCGCTCACTGCCTCGGCTCGCTGTGCCACTTCGTCCTCCTCGTCGCGTGCGTCTTCGGGTTGGAAGGAGATTCGGTCCTCCTCCTCGGGCACCTGCAACTCGGCCCGCTCGGCGATTCGCTCGCGACTGGCACGGAAGAGGTCGATCGGCCGGGGCGGCGCGGCATCGAGGCCACCATCGCCGCCGGCTTCGACCTCGGCTTCGGCTTCGGCTTCGGCCTCCGCCTCGATCTCAGCGTCGGCATCGAACCGCTCACCCAGCGAGTAGGCCTGCGTCGGCTGCTCCCAGACCGGCTGCGGCCCGTAAGCCTGCTCGACCTCGTCATCGGAGGGCCAATCGGCGTCCGGGCCGGGGTCCGCGTCTAGGTCGACGTCCAGCTCGCCCTCCGGCGCGAGGCCCGGCTCCTCGTCGCCGGGCTGCCACTCCGCGGTCTCGCCACGCTGCTCGATCGCACCCTCACCGACGGCCAGCCCGTCGGCGAGCAGGATCTCGTCCGCGGTGGTGCGCAGGTCCGAGCCCAGATGGCCGCAGGCGGCATCCTTGAGGATCGCGCGGGCGAGCTCCTCGAGCTCGAGGGCGGTCGCGGCGGGCGGCTGATCGTCGTCGCCGGCCGGCTCGCCGCTCCACAGCTCCCGCTCGAGGCTGAGGGCTCGGTCGACGACGCCCTTGACGGACTCGCGCTGACCGGGCTCGGCGCAGAGCGCCGCGACCCGCATCGCCATCCCGAGCTGGGCCGGGCCGGCCCCCTCGAGCACGACGCGCAGCGAGAGCAGATGGTCGCTCAGTCCCTCGACCACCACGGTTCGCTCGAGGCCCGCCTCGAAGCGTGAGATCGCACGGCCGATCGAACCGAAGCTGCCGGCTGACGGCGGACGTCCGAGATCTGACCAGCGCTTCGACAATGAGCGGGCGAAAGCGCGCAGCTCGGAGAGCTCCTCGTCCCCGAGGCGGTAGCCGCCGGGCCTCGGGCGACCGGCGCCCGTCGAGATCCTCCGCCAGCGATCACCGCTCGAGCGGATCCAGGCGTGCGGGCCGAGCCCCACACCGCCGGAGCCGAAGAGGCGCAGCGTCGTGACGAGCCCTCGCAGCGACTCGACCGCTCGGGCACCGACGTCAGCGGGGCTCTCTCCGTCTGCATGAGGATCGATACGGGCGACCGCGAGGAAGGTCGGCTCCCACGGCGCCGCTCCCAGACCTTCGACGGCCGCGGCCTCGGCAGGGGCGTCAACGCTGTCGGAGCGGACGATCGAGGCGCTTGGCAGGTCGAGCCTCCTGGCGCTCATTACAAGGCCGCGAAGCGGCACGACGACGTCGATCTGCTCGTCCGGAGGAGCGCCCGCGGCCTCGACCTCGTCGAGCGCCACGGTGAGGCGATCGCGATCGAGTGAGAAATCCGTCGAATCCGCCCACAGGCGGCAGAGGAAGACGGTTCCGGCGAGCTCAGCGCGGCGTCGTGAGTCCGCCGGTGGAGCGATCCCCATCTCGGCCAGGTAGGGCTCGGCTATCGAGGCGGCCTCGAGCGCCGCACAGGCGATCCCGAATGAGTCGAGCTGGCGCAGCTCGGGAGCGTGGTCGCGGACGAAGCGAGCGGTCAGCGGCTCGTAGCGGGTCAGCCGCGAACCGTCGCTTGCCTCGCGCACGTCGTATGCAATCTCCTCACCAGCGGCGACGAGCTCGCGCAGTTGCTCGGCGGCCTCGCGCGCCATCGTCTCAAGTCCCTGCCTGACGACCAAATCTCGCATGGCCGCTCAGTTCCGCGAGCCACCGAGCCCTCCTTGAATTGCAAGCGGCGTTGCAGGAGCCCGCAGTCCGCGAAAGGTCAGGCGATCGCGGCCGCGCGCTCGCGCTCTTCGACGGCCGGGGGCCCGCAGTCGAGCCAGCGACGGCCGTATGAGCGCATGTCGTCGATCAGCGGCACCAGCGCCCGGCCCTTGTCGGTCAGCGCGTACTCGACCCGGGGCGGCACCTCGGGGTAGGTGTGGCGCAGGACGATGCCGTGCTCTTCGAGCGCGCGCAGCCGCAGCGAGAGGGTGCGCGGGCTGATCCCCTCCAGCGAGCGCTCGAGCTCACAGAAGCGCTGCTCGCCGTCGGCGAGGTCCCGGATCAGGAGCAGGGTCCACTTCCCGGAGATGATCTCGGCCGTGCGGCAGACGGGGCAGCTCGAATCCTTCATGGGTCTGGATCGAGGCTTAGCTCCGGCCGGGCTGGCCAAAGGGCCTCGAAGACCCAATATAGCCCAAAGCTTTACGAACTGAAGTAGCTCGACTGATCAACCGAGCCGTTCGCCGGCGCGGTCTCGGAGCTGGCCGCGAGCACCTGCTCGATGCCACTGGCGCGCTGGCCGCCTGCCTGGAGCATGAGCTTGAAGTCGTGCGGATTGGAGGCGGTGCGCATCGCAACCTGCTCGGTGACCTCGCCCGCAGTGACCAGCTTGAACAGGGCCTGGTCGAACGTCTGCATGCCGTAGTACTCGCCCTCGGCGATCACCTCGCTGATCTTTGCCGTCTCGTCAGGGTTGAGGATCAGGTCCTGGACTCGCCCGGTGACGACGAGGATCTCGGCGGCGGCGACCCTGCCACTGTCATCGGCGCGCGGCACCAGCCGCTGTGAGACGGCGCCACGAAGCGTCGAGGCAAGCATCACGCGGGCCTGGTGCTGGAGGTGCGGCGGGAAAAAGTCGATGATCCGGTTGATCGTCTCGGTCGCGTCCAGGGTGTGGAGCGTCGAGAGCACGAGATGCCCGGTCTCGGCGGCCGACAGCGCAGTCCGAACGGTCTCCTCGTCGCGCATCTCTCCGATCAGGATCACGTCGGGGTCCTGTCGCAGGACGCGACGCATCGCGCGGCCGAAGCTCTCCGTGTCGGTGCCGACCTCGCGCTGCTGGACGATCGAGAGCTTGTCGCGGTGCAGATACTCGATCGGGTCCTCGAGCGTGACGATGTTTTGGCGCTTCGTCGAGTTGATGTGGTCGATCATCGCCGCGAGCGTCGTCGACTTGCCCGAGCCGGTTGTCCCGGTCAGCAGGATGATCCCGCCGGGCTCCTCGGCGAGCTGGCGAATCGCGTCCGGCAGCCCGAGGTCCTCAGACGTGCGGACCTGGAAGGGGATCGCGCGGCAGACGATCGAGACCGAGCCTCGCTGGCGGAAGGCGTTGACACGAAAGCGCGACATGCCCGGAAGCGCGTAGGAGAAGTCGGCCTCGCCGCACGCGGCGAACTCGGCCGAGAGCCGCTCGTAGTCGGTCGACTTGAGCAGATGCTCGAGCGCCTCCTCGGTGTCGGCCGGGCGCAGCGTCTCGAAGCCCTCGATCGGCAACAGCTCGCCGTCGACCCGAGCGATCGGGCGAGCGGGAACCTTGCAGTGGAGATCGGAACCGTGATTCTCGACCAGGTGGCGGAGCGCAGCGTCGATATCGAAAGCCATCGCGACCTCTATCGGGCCCCGGCCACGAGGGCTTTAGGAATCTCCCGTCAGCTGAGCGAGCAGGCGCCGTGGCTGGCAAGGAAGCAGGGAGCGCCGCGTGCTCGGCACGCAAGCGACGGAGACGCCGTCAGCTGAGCGAGCAGGCGCCGTGGCTGGCAAGGAAGCAGGGAG
>JACDBR010000083.1 GCA_013694825.1 Solirubrobacterales bacterium | reverse complement strand
TCACCGGCGACACCCGGCCCTGCGACGCGACGCTCGAGGCCGCCCGCGGCGCCGACCTGCTCGTCCACGACTCAAGCTTCACCCACGAGGACGTCGAACGCGCCTTCGAGACCAAGCACTCCACGGCTCGTGAGGCGGCACGGCTGGCGAGCGAGGCGGGTGCGGCGATGCTCGCGCTCGTTCACATGTCGACCCGCTACCACGTCGGCGCCGTGCTCGAGGAGGCCCGCGAGGAGCTCGAGGCGGCGATCGCTCCGCGCGACTTCGACGTCGTCGAGCTGCCGCTGCCTGAGCGGGGGCCCCCGAAACTCCTGCCAGGGGCGGCGCGGCCGCCAAGGGAACGGCGCTGACGATTGAGCCCGAGGTGGGCTCCCCGCCGGGCGCATCCAGCAGCTAGCTCCGCCGTCCTGCTCTGGGGTGCGGTGCGACCCCAAAGCGGGATAGCGGCGGCGGGGCTCAGCCGAGCGGCGCCGCGAGGTCGCCGATCGCCTGGGCGATGGCGGGCGCCTGGTCCTCCTGGAGGAAGTGCTTGGCGTCGAGCAGGATCGGATCCTCGACGCCGAGCACGCGCTTGGCGATCTCGAGCTGGTCGAGGCCGATCGCGGGGTCGTTTCGCCCCCAGACGATCCGCGCGTTGAAGCGCTGCTCGGCCAGTCCCTGCCAGAGCCGCTGCTGAAGCTCGAGCGAGTGATCGAAGCCGCGCATGATCTCGAGGAAGGCGCGCCCGTGGTCGTTGAGGGTCAGCAGCTCGCGGTAGGCGAGTACCTCGCGCCGGGTGAGGGCAGAGCGGTCCTCGACTCCGACCACGCCGAAGAGCAGCGCGAAGAGGAAGGGTGGCGTGGCCCTTAGCCACAGCGGGCCGATTGCGCGCTTGGCGAACGGGCGCATCATCCACGGCGGCCGAAACTCGGCCGGCCCCATGATCGAGTTCAGCGCCGTGATCGAGAGCACGCGGTCGGGGTTGGCCAGCGCCCACTCGCAGCCGATCGGGCCACCGATGTCGTGGACGACCAGGTGGCAGCGTTCGATCTCGAGCGCGTCGATCGCCTCGCCGACCCAGCGGGAAAGTCCCGACCAGCCGTAGTCGAAGCGCTCCGGCCGCGCCGCCAAGCCCATCCCCGGCAGGTCGAAGGCGTACCCCCTCAGGCCCTCGTCGGCGATCGCGGGAATTAGCTTGCGGTAAGCGAACGAGCTCGCCGGCACGCCGTGCAGGCAGACCACCGCCGGTCCGCGGCCGCGATCGAGCACGAAGCTCCTCACCCCGCCTGCCTCGAAGCGCCGGCCGGAGGCACTGTGGATCTGGATCACCTCTGCGATCTCGTCGCGCACGCCCCCCATCCTTACCTACGCGACGAGATCGCGCGGCGAGTCGCCGATCCGCCCGAGCAGCCGCCGCTCGTTGCGGGGAATGCCTCGGATCGGCGCCTGAGCCCGTGCTAGCGTGAGCGGCGTCGGTTCCTTTAACCAGGTCCAGAGAGGCCAGGAAGGGGCGCGAGCTTGAGTGACAAGATCGTCCTTGATCGTGATGACCTGCGTCGCACCCTGGTGCGGATCGCGCATGAGATCATCGAGAAGAACCCGGATTCCGACGCGCCCGGGTCGGAATCGATCGCGCTGGTCGGGATCCACACCCGTGGCGCGACCCTGGCCCGGCGCCTGCACGCCCTGGTCGGCGAGCTGACCGGGGAGGCGCTGCCGCTCGGCGACATCGACATCTCCTTCTACCGCGACGACGTCGGCGACCGGCCGATCGGCTCGTCACCGGTCGTCCACTCCTCGCACCTGGACTTCGAGCTCGAGGGCCGCACCGTGATCCTGGTCGACGACGTGATGTACACCGGCCGCACCGGGCGGGCCGGGATTGAGGCCCTGTTCGACTACGGCCGGCCGGCCCGCGTCCAGCTCGCCGTGATCGCCGACCGCGGCCATCGCGAGCTGCCGATTCGCCCCGACTACGTCGGCAAGAACCTGCCGACGGCGCACGGAGAGCGGGTTACGGTTCGCCTCGAGGAGATCGACGGCCTCGACGAGGTCACGATCGGCCGCAGCCCCAGACCCGAGCCCGCGCCTGCCGGGCGGCCGCGATGAGGAACCTGCTCTCGATTCGCGACCTGGATCGCGACGATGTCGAGCGGGTGCTCGAGCGCGCCGAGAGCTTCGCCGAGGTCGGCCGCCGCGAGATCAAGAAGGTGCCGACGCTTCGCGGCCGCACGATCGTCTCGCTCTTCTACGAGGCCTCGACCCGCACGAGCTCCTCGTTCGAGCTCGCCGCCAAGCGCCTCTCGGCCGACCTCGTCTCGGTCAAGTCGGCCGGCTCGTCGGTCGACAAGGGTGAGTCGCTCAAGGACACGATCGCGACGCTCTCGGCCTACGGGCCCGAGGCGATAGTGATCCGCTCGCCTCACGCCGGCGCCGCCGGCCTGGTCGCCGGCTGGACCGAGGCGGCCGTGGTCAACGCCGGGGACGGCAAGCACGAGCACCCGAGCCAGGCGCTGCTCGACGTCTACACGCTGCGCCAGCGCCTCGGCTCGCTGAAGGGCCGCTCGATCTGGATCGTCGGCGACGTCTTGCACAGCCGGGTCGCGCGCTCCGGCGTGCTGGCCTTCTCGCTGATGGGTGCCGAGGTCACGGTCTGCGGCCCGCCGACCCTGATCCCGCGCGGGATCGGCCGCGCGCTCGGCTGCGCGGTCACCCACACGCTCGACGGCCTCGCCGGGGCAGACGTGGTCTACGCGCTGCGGATGCAGCGTGAGCGGATGGGGGAGAGCTTCATCCCGTCGATCCGCGAGTACGCCGCCAACTACCAGATCGACTCGCGACGGCTCGGCCCGCGCCAGCTGCTGATGCACCCGGGCCCCGTCAACCGCGGCGTCGAGCTCTCGGGCGAGGTGATCGACGGGCCTCAGTCGCTGATCACCGCTCAGGTCGAGGCCGGGCTCGTCGTCCGAATGGCGATCCTCTACGAGCTGCTCCCCGGTGGCGAGGGTCGCGG
>JACDBR010000054.1 GCA_013694825.1 Solirubrobacterales bacterium | reverse complement strand
CCGCGACGAGCCCCGCCTCCGAGCCGAGCCGCTCGACCGGCTCGCCGCGCTCGTCGAGCAGCTCGAGGCCCCAGTCGGGGCCCGCGCGGACCGGCCGCGCGAAGACGCCGCTCTCGGCCGGCCCCCGCTCGAGCTGCCGCGCCGCTGGATCGGAGCGCAGCTCGCCCCAGGCTCCAACCAACACCCGCATCGCGTCGGCGTCGCTCGAGGAATCGTCGAGGTTCATCAACTCGTAGTCGATTCCGGCGTCCCCGAGGGCCGTCGCCGCGTCGTCGCATGCCGCCTCGATCGACGCGCAGCGAAGCTCAACCGGGACGGGGTCTTCCTCGCCCGCCTGGAGCAGCGGCTCGGGCCACGAGCCGACCACCGCCGGCACCCGCATCGCCGCCGTCCAGTCACGGTAGTCCCACCAGATCCGATCCCCTGGCTCGACGTCGCGCTCCGCCGAGCCGACCGGCGACTCGATCCCGTCGACGTAGAAGAACCAGTCCAGATAACGGCCGTCCTCCATCCCGCCGGCAACGCCTTCGATCGACTGCACGAAGCCGCCGCCGTAGCGGGTAGTGATCTCGGCCTCTCGATCCAGCAGGCGCAACACGGTCTCCGACTCGAGCGGATCGCTGACGCTCGCCTCGACCAATGACTCGCCACCGTAGTCGCGGGTCACCACCAGCTCCGCCTCACCCTCCGTGCTCTCGCCGGGGCCCAGCCCGCAGCCGGCGATCAGCACGCCCACCATCAGCGCGCCGATCGCCCGGTAGCGAACCGCCGCCAACTCAGTCCCTGGCTCGCAGGATCCGCTCGCAGCCGCGAATCTGGTCGTCGCCGCCGGCTCGGCCGAGCAGGACCGTGTCGCGGCCGGCGCCGCAGTCGACCAGGTCCTCGCCACCTTGGCTGGCGTCGACCCGATCCGCTCCGGAGAGGGCTCGGATCCGGTCCCAACCCCTCGTGCCCGCGAAGCGGTCGGCTGATCCGCTGGCGTAGATCGTGCGACCGTGGGCGCTCGGGCACTCGGAGGCCGAGGGCCGGAAGCAAGTCCGCTCGTGGTTGGAGGGGATGTCCTTCGCGCGCGTCGCGGTCAGAGTCGTGAAGCCGGGCGGGACCGTGATCTCGTACTCGCCCTCCGACTCGCCGGGCGCCTGGAACGACGCGCCCTCGATCTCGGCGTCGGAGACCGGGGTGGTCGAGCCGTCGAACTGATGCGCGACGACCCTGACCGTCATCTGCCCATCAGTCGTCCCGGGCTCGACCCCGCGCAGCTCGAGAGCCATGCCGGTATTGCGTTGCTTGGCGGGATCCTCGTTGAAGTCGCTGAAGACCCACAGCACCGAGTCGCCGCGACCAACCGCCACCTCGTCGGCGGGTCGAGATCCGAAGCTGAAGTTGAGGTAGTAGGACCAACCCGCGAAGCCTTGCGGGCTCGAGAACGGACGACCGACGATGCTGCCGATCTCGCAGACGAAGAAGCCGGCCTCGTCGCGGCGGACCCGGACCTGGCGCAGCGCCTTGCGACGGTCGGCGCCGCTCTGAACGAGGCCCAGCGCGTTGCGGCCCGGGATCGTCAGCTTTCCCTTGCCACGGTTGCAAGCGTCGCTCTGTCGCGAGCGTCGGATCCGCTCCGTGCCCGTGGCGTAGAAGGTGCCGGGATCGAGCGTGCGGTTCGGGCCTTCGACCCGAAGCTCGGTCAAACGCGTCGGCTTTGGCTTCGCGGCGGATGCCGGCTCGCCCGCCAGCCACAGGCCCGCGAAGCCGGCCGCCAGAATGGATAGGAACGCGAGCTGACGCGTTCGGGTACGGATGATCGATAGCACTGGAGCCGCCCTTCCTCGAGGGGTTGAAAGCTGGCCGGAGGACAGGTCTCCTGGCTGCCGGGACCTGAGCAGAGCGCGCCTTCCCAGGAGCGCGTGGCGTTCCCAGTGGCTGAGCTTTCCCCGCTTCGCCGCGGCGGTGCGGGCGCTCGTGCGCTTCGACTCCTACCCGAACACAGTGGCGGGACCGCGCCGGACTCCCACCGGACTTCCCTCGACCACCGGCCGATATGTCGCGGCTCAGTCTAGACCCACCGCGCCGGACTCGCGGGCGGGCCGTAGCGAGGCCGCGACCCAACCGCAACCCAACGTTGACGGCCCAGGTGAGGGCGTCAGTCGCTCGTTCGCTCGTCGACCTTGCGGCGAAGCTCCTCGATGACCTCGGGCATCGCCTTCTGCATCCGCGAGAGCTCCCAATGCTCGATCCGGATCAGGCGCACCGCCGAGGTCGCGATGACCGACGCCGAGCGCTCCTGCTTGTCGAGCAGGCCCTGCTCGCCGAAGACGTCTCCGGGGCCGAGCTCGGCGAGGTTCTCGCCGTCGCGCTCGACCTTCACGGTCCCTTCCTGGATCGCGTAGAAGTCGTTCGAGTAGCCGCCCTCGCGGATCACGGTCTTGCCCTCGCCGGCGGAGGTCAGGCTGGTGAACGGGGCGATCTTGTGGAGCTGCTCGTCGGGCACCTCTGCGAAGAGCGGTATCTGCTTCAGCTCGCTGACGTCCACGTCGCGTTCCTCCCCTCGGTTGCGGCGCGGACCCTAACCGATGCGAGCGCCATGGGACCCTGCGCGCGAGCCGTGACGGCACCCCACGCCGGGCCACGGGCCGGTCAGCCGAAATGGGTACATTATCCAGGGCGGGTGCCGGGAGCATCCACCCCCGGCGCGTGGGACGATCCATCCCGCCCGACCCGAGGAGGAGAGAATCTTGAGCCAGCAGAGCGCTGCCGCGCCGAGCCAGGAGGCGCAGGCGTCCGACGGCGCCGGCCCGAGCACGAGCCCGCGGACGGCCCGGATCGTCTTCCCCGACCTGCACGGCGTCCAGCGTGGCAAGGACGTCCCGATCGCCCAACTCGACGGCGTCGCAGAGCACGGGATCGCCTTCTGCTGGGCGGTGATGGGCACGGACTTGCGCCATACGCCGGTAGTCGGCGGCGAGGCGGGATATCCCGACATGATCGCCAAGCCCGACCTGACGTCGCTGGTTGAGATTCCGTGGGAGCCCGACGTCGCCTGGGTGCTCGCAGACCTCCAGCGCGAGGGCGAGGCCGAGCCGACTGACGTCCGCCACCTCGTGCGGCGAGCCGAGTCGGCGCTGGCCGAGTACGGGGTCACCGCAAAGGTCGGTCCGGAGCTCGAGTTCTTCGTCTGCGAGCCCGACGGCAACGGCGGCTGGAAACGCCACGTCGACGCGCTCAGCATGGTCTACACGGTCGGACCGCAGGCCGACCCCCGTGGCGTTCTCAAGGGCCTGCTCGACGGTTGCGTGCGGCTCGGGCTCGGAGCGATTGCCGCCAACCACGAGTACATGAACAGCCAGTACGAGATCAACCTGCACGAGCGCACGCCGCTCGACGCCGCCGACTGCGCCTTCCGGCTGAAGGCGGCGGTCAAGGACTACTGCGCCTCTCGCGGCCTGCTTGCGACCTTCATGGGCAAGCCGTTCAACGACCAGGGCGGCTCCGGGACGCACATGCACATCTCGCTCGAGCGCGATGGCGCCAACTGCTTCGCCGGCGAGGGGGCCGACGGCCTCTCCGACGAGCTCGGCCACTTCACCGCCGGGGTGCTCGCCCATGCCCCGGCGCTGATGGCCTTCCTCAACCCGACGATCAACGCCTACCGCCGCATCCTGCCCGACAGCCTCGCCCCGATCGCCGTCAACTGGGGCCTCGACAACCGGACCACGTTCGTCCGCATCCCGCCCGACCGCGGCAAGGCCTGCCGGGTCGAGATCCGGGTCGGTGACGGCGCGGCCAACCCGCACCTGGTGATCGGAGCAATCCTGTTCGCCGGCCTCGACGGGCTCCGCCGCAAGCTCAAGCCGCCGGAGCCGCTGGTCGGCGACGCCTACGCGATGGGGTCCGACGAGCAAGGCGAGTCGCTGCCGCTCTCGCTGGCCGACTCGCTCGACGCGCTGGAGGCCGACGAGACGCTGCGGCGCGCGTTCGGGCCCGAGCTGGTCGACACCTTCCTGACGATGAAGCGGTTCGAGATCGAGCGCTACCGCCAGCACGTCTCCGACTGGGACCTCGACGAGTACATGCACCACCTCTAGATGGCCTCGGCAAGGACAGCGACGCAGGGCATGAGCCTCGACGACGTCGACTTGACCGATCACGCGCGCTTCGCCGACGCGGTACCGCACGAGATGTTCCGCCTCCTGCGCGACCAGGATCCCGTCCACTGGCAGGACGAGCGCGAGGGCCGCGGCTTCTGGGCGGTCACCCGTCACGCCGACATCACCGCCGTTCACAAGGACTGGCGGACGTTCTCCTCCGAGCGCGGCGGCAGCTCGCTCCAGGACCTCGACCCGGAGGCGGTGGTGGCGCGCAAGTCGATGCTCGACATGGACCCCCCGCCCCACAACAAGCTGCGGGCCATCGTCAATCGCGACTTCACGCCACGCGCCGTGCGCGTCTTCGAGGAGCGGATCCGTTCGCTGATCGTGACGATCCTCGAGCGTGCGCTCGCGCAGGGCGAGGTCGAGTTCGTGCGCGAGGTCTCCGCCGAGCTGCCGATGCGGGTCTTCGCCGAGATGCTCGGCGCGCCGGAGTCCGATCATCGCCACCTGGTCGAGCTCGGCGACCGGATGCTGGGCCAGGACGACCCCGAGTACCGGCTCGACCCCGAGGTGATGCGGGCCAACAGCCATCTCCCCTTCTCCAATCCGGCGGCGGCCGACATGTTCGAGTACGGCCGCGGGCTGGCCGCGGAGCGTCGCCGCTGCCCGCGCGAGGACATCGTGACCAAGCTCGTGGAGGCCGAGATCGACGGCTGCCCGCTCTCCGAGCAGGAGTTCGACGTCTACTTCCTGCTGCTGGCGGTGGCCGGCAACGAGACGACCCGCCACTCGATCTCGCACGGACTGCTGGCCCTGATCGACCACCCCGAGCAGGCCGAGCGGATGCGCACGGACCCGGATCTGAGCCGCAGCGCAGCCGACGAGATCCTGCGCTGGGCGACGCCCGTCCACCACTTCCGGCGCACCGCGACCTGCGACGTCGAGCTCGGTGGCAAGCAGATCCGCGAGGACGACAAGATCGCCACCTGGTTCATATCAGGCAACTTCGACGACCGCGAGTTCAGCGATCCGATGCGCTTCGACGTCGGCCGCGACCCGAACCCGCAGATGACCTTCGGGCCCGGCGGGCCCCACTTCTGCACCGGCGCCCACCTCGCCCGGCTTGAGATCCAGGTCGTCTTCGAGGAGCTCTTGAAGCGGGTCCGGAGCTTCGAGCTGACCGGCCCCGTCGAACGGCTCCAGTCCAACGCGTTCAACGGCATCAAGCGGATGCCGGTGCGGCTCGAGGCGGCGTGAGCCCTCTCGCCCGCCGGCCCGGACGCGGATCGGCTAGCGGGCGGCCAGCTCGCGCAGCGTCGACAGCACCAGGTCGAGGTCCTCGAAGCGGGTGCGGAAGTTGACGAAGCAAAGGCGCAGGCAGGCCTGACCGTCGACCAGCGCCGGAGCCAGGTAGACGCGACCGTCCTCCTGCACGGCCGCCGCGAGGTCGAGGTTGTGGCTGTCGAGGTCCGCTGCGCCCGTTGCGACGTGGCGCACGCAGACGGTCGAGAGCGTCGGCTCGCAGAGCAGCTCGAAGTCGGGCGCCGTATCGACCCGCCGGGCGAGCTCGTGGGCGAGCGCGATCGTGTGCTCGATCCAGCGCCGAAGCGCCGCGGCACCGTGGACCCGGAAGGCGAGCCAGGGCTTCAGAGAGCGGAACGGGCGGGAGTACTCGAGCGTGCGCTCGACGGCGTTGGGGACCTCCTCGCGGCGGATGTAGGACTCCTCATGGCCGAAGCTCGACTCCAGCGAGCCGGCGCGGCCGACGAGCACGACGCTGCAGCCTTTCTGGATCCCCATCCACTTGTGGGCGTCGAGGGTCAGCGAGTCGGCGAGCTCGAGGCCGTCGAAGAGCGGCGCGCCGGCCTCGGTCGCCGCGGCGGGAAGCCCATATGCGCCGTCGACGTGAAGCCAGACGTCCTCGGCGCGACAGAGCTCGCCGAGCTCGCGCAGGGGGTCGACGGCTCCGGTCAGGGTGGTGCCGCCGTTGGCGA
>JACDBR010000051.1 GCA_013694825.1 Solirubrobacterales bacterium | reverse complement strand
CGCTGGAGACGATCGCCGGCTCGATCGGGCTCGCCGCATCGGTCGTCGCCGCGGCGATCGTGATCGCGCTGCCGATCGCCTGGCTGACGGTCCGCACCGACCTCCCCGGCCGCCGGCTCTGGGCGACGCTCTGCACGCTGCCGCTGGTGATCCCGAGCTATGTCGGCGCCTACCTGTTCGTCGCGGCTCTCGGACCCGAGGGCCTCGCGAGCGAGCTGCTGGGCGGCAGCCTGCCGTCGCTCTACGGATTCCTCGGCGCCTGGTTGGTGCTCACGCTGTTCACGTTCCCGCTCGTCCTGATCCCGGTGAGGGGTGCGCTCAAGCGCCTCGACCCCCAGCTCGAGGAGGCGGCGAGGGGGATGGGACGCGGGCCGGCCGAAACCTTTCGCACGGTCGTCCTGCCCCAGCTCGGGCCTCCGGTCGCCGCCGGGTCGCTACTCGTCGCGCTCTACGTCCTGAGCGACTTCGGCGCCGTCTCGATCCTGCGCTTCGACTCCTTCACCACCGAGATCTACGTCAACTACCGCTCGGCCTTCGATCGCGTCGGCGCGGCCGCGCTCGGGACGGTGCTCGTGATCCTGATGGCCGGCCTGCTCTGGCTGAGCGCGCGGCTTCGAGGCCGCCACTCGCTGCACCGCCTCGGGCCCGGCTCGGCGCGCCCCGCCGCCACGGTCAGGCTCGGCCGCTGGCGCTGGCCCTCGCTCGCGCTCGTCTCCGGGGTCTCACTGGTCGCGCTCGTGCTGCCGGTAGGCGTGCTCGTCTACTGGGCATCGGCGGGGATCACGAACGGCGGCACGTCGCTCGAGCAGGTCGCCGCCCTTGCCGGCAACTCGCTGCTGATGGGCCTCTGGGCGGCCGCGATCGCGACCGCGTGCGCGCTCGTCGTGGCCGTGCTGGCGGGTCGCTACCCGAACGTCGTTACCCGGCTGATCGAGCGCGCGGGCTACGCCGGCTACGCGCTGCCGGGGATCGTCGTCGCGCTGGCGATCGTCTTCTTCGCGACCCGCGCGGCGCAGCCGCTCTACCAGACGATCATGCTGCTGGTCTTCGCGCTCACGATCCACTACCTGCCGCTCGCCATCGGCTCGATCTCCTCTTCGCTCTCCCAGGTCTCGCCGCGCGTCGAGGAGGCCGCCAGGGGACTCGGCAGGGGTCCGATCTCGGTCCTGCGGACGATCACCGTGCCGCTGGTCCGCGGCGGCATCCTGGCCGGGGCGGCGCTCGTTTTCCTGCACGCCTTGAAGGAGCTGCCCGCCACCCTGATACTTGCCCCGATCGGCTTCGAGACCCTGGCGACCGACATCTGGAACCAGACCCAATTCGGCTTCTACGAAGCGAGCGCGATTCCAGCCCTGGTGCTGCTCGTGATCGCGGCCCCGCCCCTCTATCTTCTGAGCGAGCGCGGAACGGTGGCCGCGTGAGCGCCGAGAACCCCACGGCGGTCGGCGAGCGGCCGCTGGCCGAAGCCGCAGCGTCGCTGAGCGTCCGCGGGCTCGAGAAGCGCTACGGCCCTACGCGCGCGCTCGCCGGGCTCGACCTCGAAGTCGAGGCTGGGACCATCTGCGCCCTGCTCGGGCCCAGCGGCTGTGGCAAGACCACGGCCCTGCGGGCGATCGCCGGCATGGAGCGCCCGGACGCCGGTGAGGTCTCGGTCGGCGGGCGCTCGCTGAGCGGCCCAGGCGCTTTCGTCGCCCCCGAGAAGCGGCGGATCGGGATGGTCTTCCAGGACTACGCGCTGTTCCCGCACCTCGACGTCAAGGGCAACGTCGCCTACGGGCTCGGCCGGCGCCCCGACCCTCGGCGGGTCGCCGAGGTGCTGGAGCTGGTCGGCCTCGGAATGGTCGCCGACCGGCCGGTCCACCAGCTCTCCGGTGGCCAGCAGCAGCGCGTCGCCCTGGCTCGCGCGCTCGCTCCGACGCCAGAGCTTGTGCTGCTTGACGAGCCCTTCTCGAACCTCGACGCAATCCTGCGCGAGCGGCTTCGCGACGAGATCCGCGGGATCCTCGCCGGCGCGGGCGTGACGGCGCTGTTCGTCACCCACGACCAGCAGGAGGCGCTCAGCCTCGCCGAGCGCGTCGCCGTGATGCGCGACGGGCGGATCGTGCAGGCCGGGACCCCCGAGGAGGTCTACACGCGACCGGCAAGCCGCTGGATGGCCGAGTTCCTCGGCGAGGTCGAGGTGCTGCCCGGTGAGGCCACCGGCGGCCGAGTCGAGTGCGAGCTCGGCTCGCTGCGGGTCGAGAAGGGGCACAGCGGCCCGGTGTCCGTGCTGATCCGCCCCGAGTCGCTGGCGATCGGGACCACCGGCCCAGCCAGCGGCCAGGAGGCCGAGATCGTCGGCCGCCACTTCTACGGCCACGATCAGATGATCCGCCTGCGGCTGAGGTCCGGGCGCGAGCTGCGCTCGCGACGTCTCGGCTTCCCCGCCTGGCACCCGGGCGACCGGGTCAAGGTCTGGGTCGACGGGCCGGTCGACGTGCTCGACGGCGATTAGCCGGGGGCTGATCGCAAGCCGGCGAGCCCGGGTCGCTCGCCGCCCGCCGGGCCGCTCAGTCAGTCCACCAGTTCTCGATCACCTCGCCGTCGCCGTTGTGGCGCTGACCGAAGGCGAGCAGCTCGAGCCCGTCGGGCCCGGCCTCGAAGGCTCGGGTCACCTTGGGCGCGACGCGCAGCGCGTCGTGCTTGGCGAGCTCGAGGATCTCGTCGTCGAGCTTGACGCGCCCGGCGCCCGCGAGCACGACGTAGACCTCCTCGGCCTCCTCGTGGCGGTGGGCGAAGGGGGGGCGCTTGCCGGGGCCGAGCAGATGGTGGGTGAATCCCGTCCGCTCGGTCTCGAGGGCGTCGTTGGCGAAGCGAACCTCCTGGAAGTCTCCGATCCCAAAGCCGGGCGCGGCGTCGGCGACCTCACTCAGCTTCTTCAACGTGTACGGCGTGGAAGGCGTCATCGTCTTCTCCTGTGGTCGGGGCGGGCTCGCCAGCAGCTGGGCTCGAGTCGCGGCCCAGACACCCACGGATCCGTAGGCCACCATGAGCAGCTCCTCGGCCGGCAGGCCGGCGATGTGGGCGATCATCGTCACGCCGTCCTCCTTTGTAGCGGTCTTCGAGGTGGAGACCATCCGCGGCCCGGAGATTCATCGCCCGACCGCGTTGGATCTCGAGCTGGGGCCTGAGGGCGTCATCAGCCCGGGTCGGAAGGCGACTACTACGAAGGGTCGCTAAGACTCCTCGGCATGGAAGACAAGGTCAACCTCGCCGAGAAGCTCGACCAGCTCGAGGAACGCTTCAGCCCCGGGATCGTCGGCTACCTGAACGACTACAAGCTCGCCGTCGTCAAGGCGCGCGGCGAGTTCGTCTGGCACCAGCACGACGAGACCGACGACTTCTTCCTCGTGATCGCGGGCCGGCTCACGATTCAGTTGCGCGACCGCAGCGTCGAGCTCGGCCCGGGAGAACTGTTCGTCGTGCCGCGCGGTGTCGAGCACTGCCCGAAGGCCGACGAGGAGGCACACGTGCTGCTGATCGAGCCCCGCGGCACCCCCAACACTGGCGACGCAGGCGGCGAGCTGACCGCCGAGGAGCGGCGCCTGTAGGCAGAAAGGCTCTGCCCCAACCGGGGCGGCTTCATCGTGTTCTGAGGCCTCGAGCGCTCGGATCGCGGTCGGACTCCAGCGACCGGGATAGGCTGCCGCAGGGGATGGCCGAGCTCGATCTCATCGCTTGGCCGTATCACGCCGGCCTTGCCGACGTGAGCATGGGCCTCGGTGCGAGGGTGCTGGCCGCCGACGAGGAGTTCCGCACAGGGCTTGCGCAGACGGGGTTTGAGCCGCGCGTGGTGTGGGTGCCACCGGTTGACGAGACGCTGCCCGAGGTCGCGCGGATCTTCGAGCTCGTCCGGAGGCTGGCCCGGCGCGTGGCCCACGCCCGCGCCCGGAAGGGGTTTCCGCTTGTGTTAGGGGGCAACTGCGCCAGCTGCCTGGGCACCACGGCCGGCGCCGGGGGCGGCCAAGGGCTCGGTGTTGTGTGGCTCGACGCCCATGCCGACTTCGATACCCCTGAAGACAATCTCTCCGGCTTCACCGACGTGATGGGCCTGGCCATCCTCACCGGTGGTTGCTGGCGAGCGCTGCGCGAGACGATCCCCGACTTTCGGGTGGTCGACGAGGACAGCGTCGTGCTGGTGGGCACCCGCGATCTTGAGCCCTACCAGCGCGACCGGCTCACGAGCTCACGGCTCCAGATCGTGCCCGGGGCAGTCGCGACAGACGCGCTCGAGCGGGCCGTCGACGGACTCCGCAAGCGGGTCGAGCGCGTATACCTGCACATCGATCTCGACGTCCTCGATACGTCAGTCGGGCGCCCCAACGCCTACGCCGCCCCTGGCGGTCCCGATCTCGACGGCGTACTCGCCGCGGTGTCCTCGACCTTCGCACGCTTCGACGTCGCCGCCGCCGCGCTGACCGCGTACGACCCGCGACTCGACGGCGACGGCTCCGTCGCCGCCGCCGCGAACGCGATCGCCCGCCGCATCGCAACGCTCGCCTCGCGGCAACGCTGAGCGGCCAATCGCGCTACCGCTCCTGCACGGCCCATCCGTTGCCGTCGGGATCCTGGAAGAAGACGAAGCGTGAGCCGGGGAGCCCTCGGGCCCGAGCTGTTGCACGTCGCCGACGGCGGCGCCCCGGCCGGCGAGCGCCGCGCGTACGGCGTCGACATCCTCGACGACGAGTTGGACGCCCTTGACCGAGCCGGGGTCGCCGAGCGGCAGGCCGACCCCGATCACGACCGAGCAGGCCGAGCCGGGCGGCGTCATCTGCACGACCCGCATGCTCTCGCTGGGGCGGACGTCGTGGTCGAGGTTGAAGCCGACCTGCTCGGTGTAGAAGGCCTTCGCCGCGTCGACGTCGGAGACCGGGATGGGGACTACTTCGAGCTTCAGATCCATGCTGCGTCCTTTCGGTGGGATGCGTGTGTCACTTGATCATCCACGCCCATCACGGTCAGCGCTTCGGATCGGCGGGGAGGACGAGCTTGCCGGTGAGGGGCGCCGCTCTTGGTCCAGCGCGCGGCGAGCCGAGCTCGTCGCGCGGCCTTATCGTGGGCCGGGATGAGACCGGACCGGGAGCGAAAGGCCGCTGACTTCCGCGACCTGCACCTGGGCGAGCCCTTCCTGATCCCGAACCCGTGGGATGCCGGCTCGGCGAAAGTGCTCGCGGGACTTGGCTTCCGGGCGCTCGCGACTACGAGCTCCGGCTTCGCGTTCACGCTTGGGCGCGCCGACGGGAGCGTCGGCCTCGACGAGGTGGCGGCCCACGTTCGCGCCCTCGACGAGGCCACCGAGCTGCCCGTGTCGGTCGACCTCGAGAATGGATACGGCCCCGGCCCCGAGCACGTGGCCCTCGCGATCACCCGAGTGGCCGAGGCCGGTGCCGTCGGCGGCTCGATCGAGGACTACGACCCCGGCGGTCGGATCTACGACCGCGATCACGCCGCCGAGCGGGTGGCCGTGGCCGCCGAGGCGGCTGCACGCCTTGACTTTCCGTTCACGCTCACGGCGCGCGCCGAGAACCATGTCCGCGGCAACCCCAACCTCGAGGACACGATCGACCGCCTGCAGGCCTACGCCCGAGCCGGCGCCGACGTGCTCTATGCGCCCGGGCTCCGCAGCGGCGAGGAGATCGCGGCCGTGTGCAAGCAGGTCGACAAGCCCGTCAACGTGCTCGCCCGGCCGGGCCTGGCCGTGAGCGAGATCGTCGAGGCCGGCGCACAGCGGATCAGCGTCGGGGGCGGGCTCGCTTGGGCCGCCGTCAACGGGCTGGTCGCGGCTGAGGAGCTCCGCGACCGCGGCAGCGCCGGCTCGCTGGCCGCCCCGGCCGGGCTCAGCAGGTGGCTCGACGGCTGAGCGACGAATCGTGGGCAAGCCGTCTGCACGCGGATTTCGAGCTCGCCCAGTCGCCGCGCAGCTACTCGCGGCTGACCGGCTTGCGGAAGTGCACGCGCGAGAAGCGTTCGTCGGGCGGCGCTTCGATCGGCTCCCAGCCGAGTCGCTCGTAGATCCTTCGGTTCTCGGTCATCAGCTCGTGGGTGAGCAGGCGCAGCTCGACCGCTCCCAGCGCGGCCGCCCGCGCCTCGGCCTGAGCGAGCAGCGCCCGACCGAGGCCCGATCGCTGAGCGTCGGGAGCGACGGCCACGTTGTCGACGATGACCCGCTCGCCATCGCATCGAATCACCAGCACGCCGCGAGGCTCGCCATCGATGCTGGCCAGCCAGACCTCCTTCTCCGCGATCTCGGTGGCGTAATCGAGATCGAGCGGCGCCGGCCGCACGCCGATGCGACTCGGGTAATGGGCGTACGCCGAGACGACCAGCTCGCGGATCTGCGCGGCATCCTCCACCCTCGCGCGTCGCATCGCCGCCGACTTCATGGCCGCGACGCTACCCGTCACGCCGGGGAGTCGCCCTCGCTGACTTCGGACTGCGGGCCGTGCGCCGCGCTCGACGTCGCTGTGCGATCGAACGCCGGCCCGTCGCCGAGCTCGATCGCCTCCAGGTAGAGGCCGTGAGCCGGCGCCGTCCGCCCCGCCGCCGAGCGCGGCGCTCCCTCGAGCAGCGCACGGAAGCCGTCCGCGTCGCGCCTGCCCTCGCCGGCCTCGAGCATCGACCCGACCAGCACCCGAACCATGCTTCGCAGATAAGCGTCGGCCGTGATCCGGAAGGCGAGCAGTCGCTCGCCCTCGCGCTCCCAGGATGAGGCGAGCACGTTGCGGCGAAAGCGCGAGTGCTTGGTGTCGGTCGGAGTGAAGGCGGTGAAATCGTGCTCGCCGGCGAGCGAATCGGCGCACTCGAACATCGCCGGCTCGTCGAGCGGCCGTGGCACCCACAGCGCCCTCCCGGCCTCGAACGGGTCGGGAACCGGCCCGGTCAGAACGCGGTAGAGGTAGGTGCGAGAGCGTGCCCAGCGGCGAGCGTCGAACCCCTCGGGCGCCGGCTCGAAGGATCGCACCCCGACGTCGGGACCGAGCAGGCCGTTCAGCCGCCAGGCGAGGTCGGACGGCGGCTCACGGTCGAGCTCGACGCTGGCGACCTGCGCGAGCGCATGGACGCCCGCATCGGTGCGGCCTGCCACCGTCAGCCGGGCGGGTCGCTGAAGGATCTTCTCCAGCGCCGCCTCGAGCTCGCCCTGGACGGTCCGCCGCCCCGGCTGAGCCGCCCAGCCGGCGAAGTCGCGCCCGTCGTAGCCGATCTCGAAGCGGTAGGCGGCCACGGGCTCGCGAGGCTAGCGCGCCTCAGAGCGGCGAGCTCTGATCCCGAGCGGCAGCAGAGATCTGCTGCCCGGCCTAGACGAGCTCGATGAAGACCATCTCGGTCGAGTCCGAGCGCCGCGGGCCAAGCTTGACGATCCGCGTGTAGCCACCTGGGCGCTCCGCGTATCGCGGGGCGATCTCCTCGAACAGCTTGTAGACGATGAAGCGGTCGTGCCCGAGCTCGGCCATCGCCTGGCGTCGCGCGTGCAGGTCGCCGCGGCGCGCGAGCGTGATCAGCTTCTCGAGCTTCGGCTTGACCGCCTTGGCCTTCGCCTGGCTGGTCTTGATCCGCTCGTGCTCGATCACCTCGCGGCAGAGGTTGCGCAGCAGCGACCGGCGATGCGCGGAGTCGCGGCTGAGCTTGTTTCGCTGCTTGGCGTGGCGCATCGGGCGGGTGAGGCTAGCTGCTCGTCGCTCGTCCGGGAGCGTTACTCGTCGCGCAGGCCGAGGCCGAGCGCGTTGAGCGCCTCCTTGACCTCGTCGGTCGAGCGCTTGCCGAAGTTCGGGATCGCGTTGAGCTCGGACTCCGAGCGCTGGACCAGGTCGCCGACCGTCTGGATCCCGGCCCGCTTGAGGCAGTTGTAGGCGCGGACGCCGATCTCCAGCTCCTCGATCAGGCGATCGTCGCCGGCGGTCTGGGGCACGGGGGCGAAGCCCGCGTCGATGTCGCCGACGCTGTCGCGCGTGGTCAGCTCCTCGACCCGGTCGGCGTCGGTAAAGATCGCCAGGCTCTGGATCAGGATCTCGGCCGCCTCGCGGACCGCCGAGCCGGGCTCGATAGAGCCGTCGGTCTCGACCTCGAGGCTGAGCTTGTCGTAGTCGGTGCGCTGACCGACGCGGGCCGAGTCGACCTCATAGGAGGCACGGCGGATCGGCGAGAAGATCGAGTCGATCGGGATCACGCCGATCGGCTGGTCCTCGGACTTGTTCTCCTCGGCCGGGGAGTAGCCGCGGCCCTTGCCGATCGTCAGGTACATCTCGAGCTTCGTGCGCTTCTCGAGCGTCGCGATCGGCGCGTCGGGGTTCAGCACCTCGACGCCTGCCGGCAGGTCGATGTCCTTCGCGGTGATCTCACCGGGGCCGGTCTGGACCAGCGGCGCCTCCACCTCCTCGGCGTCGGTGTGCATCTTGATCACGACGTCCTTGAGGTTGAGGACGATGTCGGTGACGTCTTCCTTGATCCCGTCGATCGTCGAGAACTCGTGCGAGACGCCCTCGATCCTCACGCTCTTGATCGCGGCGCCGCCGAGCGAGGAGAGCAGGACCCTCCGCAGCGAGTTGCCGAAGGTGTAGCCGAATCCCTTGTCAAGGGGCTCGACGACGAACGTGCCGCGGTGCTCCTCGACGTTCTCGCTGGCGATCTTTGGCGCCTGGAAATCAGACAGGGTGGTGGTCATCGGTGAACCTCTTCGCTTCTCTAGGGGGTACGGAAGGTGGGGGCGCTACTTGGGGAGCACTACTTGGAGTAGAGCTCGACGATCAACTGCTCCTCGATCGGAGCGATGATCTCGTCGCGTTCGGGCAGCCGCAGGACCTTCGCGGTCAAGGCGTCGTGGTCGGCCTGCAGCCAGGCCGGCACGGCGGCGGTCAGCTCGGTCGCCATGCGGACGACGTCCTGGGCGCCCGAGGAGGCGCCGAAGGTGATCACGTCGTCGGGG
This sequence comes from Solirubrobacterales bacterium, assembly GCA_013694825.1. Taxonomy (GTDB): domain Bacteria; phylum Actinomycetota; class Thermoleophilia; order Solirubrobacterales; family 70-9; genus JACDBR01. The sequence goes on along the minus strand of JACDBR010000051.1, from coordinate 3,563 downwards.
CGCACCTGGTAGCTGGGAATGTCGACGCGCTTGCCGTTGATCAGCCAGTGGCCGTGATTGATCAGCTGGCGCGACTGGCGCCGCGAGGCGGCGAAGCCGAGCCGGACGAGGACGTTGTCGAAGCGCCGCTCGAGCAGCCGCAACAGGTTCTCGCCCGTCACGCCCTGCTGGCCGGCGGCCTTCTCGTAGTAGTTTCGGAACTGGCGCTCGAGCACCTGGTAGAAGCGCCGCGCCTTCTGCTTCTCGCGCAGCTGCTGGCGGTACTCGGACTGGCGCATGCGTCCGCGCCCGTGCTCGCCCGGCGGGTAGGAACGGCGGTCGACGCCGCACTTCTCGGTCAGGCAGCGCTCGCCCTTGAGAAACAGCTTCTGGCCCTCGCGGCGGCACTGCTTGCACTGCGGTCCGGTATCCCTGGCCACGGCGTCAGCCTCGCTTTCGCTTCGGCGGACGGCAGCCGTTGTGCGCCTGGGGAGTGACGTCCTTGACGGTCGTCACCTGCAGCCCGGCGGCCTGGAGCGATCGGATCGCGGTGTCGCGACCCGAGCCGGCGCCCTTGGCGAGCACCTCGACACGCTCGAGGCCGTGCTCCATTCCCTTGCGGGCGGCGGCGTCGGCAGTCACCTGGGCGGCGAACGGCGTCGACTTGCGAGAGCCCTTGAAGCCGGCGGAGCCGGCGGACTCCCAGCAGACCACGTTGCCCTCGGGGTCGGTGATCGTGACGATCGTGTTGTTGAAGCTCGTCTTGATGTGGGCTACGCCGGAGGGGACGTTCTTGCGCACGCGGCGGCGCGTCGTTCGGCCCTTCGCTTTCCTCGGCTGCGGCATCCGGCCTCCTACTTCTTGCCGGGCTTGCGCTTGCCGGCGATGCTCATGCGCCTCGGGCCCTTGCGGCCGCGCGCGTTGGTCTTCGTACGCTGGCCCCGGGACGGAAGGCCACGGCGGTGGCGCATCCCCCGGTAGGAGCCGATCTCAGACAGCCGCTTGACGTTCTGCGAGCGCTCGCGTCGCAGGTCGCCTTCGACCTCATGCGCCTCGACGGCTTCGCGAAGCTTGATCACCTCGTCGTCGGTCAGGTCCTTGACGTAGGTGTCGGGATCGACGCCGACCTGGGCGACGATCTCCTTGGCGGTCGGCTGACCGATCCCGTAGACGTAGGTCAGCCCGATCTCGACCCTCTTGTTGAGCGGGATGTTGACCCCCGCGATGCGTGCCATCCTCTAGCCCTGCCTCTGCTTGTGGCGCGGGTTCGAGCAGATCACGAGCACGCGGCCGCGACGCCGGATGATCCGGCACCTCTCGCACATCGGCTTCACGGACGCTCGAACCTTCATTCGCTCCCATGGCGCATCGGCACCAAGTCGTATCGATCAATCTGTAGAGAAGTCCATGCGGTCCCAGGAGACGGACCACGGACAAGCGCGAATCGGCCTTTCGGCCGACCAAGGATGGTAGCAAGCAGCAAGAGGCTCTGGATCGGCGTCAGGCGTGCCCTACGAGCACCCCGACGAGCGCCACGATCACCCCGCCGAAGGTCACCTGGATCAGCGACCGGGCCAGCGGCACCTCGAGATAGCGCTGTCGTACCCAGGCGATCACCAGCAGCTCGATGCCGACAACGCCGTAGGCAACCGCAAGGGCGGTGCCGAGGTCGTTGATCAGGAAGGGCAGGGCGTGAAACGTGCCGCCGAGGAAGGTGGCGACGCCGGTGATGATGCCGCGGGCGGTCGAGGTGCCCCGGCCAGTCAGCTCGCCGTCGTCTGACAGCGCCTCCGACATCCCCATGCTGATCGCCGCTCCGAGCGCGGCGGCGAGGCCGACGAACAGCGCCGCGTGGCTGCCGGCGAGGTAGGCGGCGGCGAAGATCGGCGCCAGGGTCGAGATCGTGCCGTCGATCAGCCCGATCAGGCCCGGCTGGATGAACTGGAGCAGACGGTCGCGCTCGCTCGCCCCGCGCCACGCCTTCAGCGTCGTCGCCACCATCGTGCGAGATTATTGCAAAAGAATTAAAGTTAGGGTTCCCTCATAGGCGCAAGGAAAGTAAGGTATGCCTGAGATGCTCAGCCCGATCGACCAGCACTCCGAGGCGGCCGCCGCGCTTCGCGAGCGCGGCTACAAGGCGACCTCGCAGCGCCTGGTCGTGCGGAGCGCCCTGGTCGAGCTGGGTCGCCACGTGCGTGCCGAGGAGCTGCTCGCCGCGGTCCGCGACCGGCTTCCCAACGTCTCGCTGCCGACGATCTACGCCTCGCTCGAGGCGCTCGAGGAGGCCGGGCTGGCGAGGCGGGTCCCCGCCGGACGCGGAGCGGCGCTCTTCGACGCGGGGCCGGTCGACCACCACCATGCGGTCTGCCGGCGCTGCGGCGCCGTCGAGGACGTCCCACTGGGGGCCGAGCTGGACTCCACCTTGGCGAGCGCCTCCCGGATCGGTTTCCGGGCCGACGGCGCCGAGGTCGTGGTGCACGGGCTCTGCGCGGCCTGCCACGACTAGCCCGTCGGAAGCGCACCGGAGGCCACCGCCGCCAGAGGCGACCGTGGCCGGCCTACGGGTCCAGGTGCCAGGGGGTGAGGATGCGAGGGCCCTCGGCCGTCACGGCGACCGTGAACTCGAAGTGGGCGGCGAGCGAGCCGTCGGAGGAGTAGACCGCCCAGCCGTCCGGACCCATCCGAACCTCCGGCCCGCCGACGTTGACCATCGGCTCGATCGCCAGCACCATCCCGGGCTCGAGCTTCGGCCCGCGGCCGGCCTGGCCGAAGTTGGGGACCTGCGGGTCCTCGTGCATCTCGCGCCCGACCCCGTGACCGACGAGCGTGCGAATGATCGAGAAGCCGTCGCGCTCGGTGCGCTCCTGAACCGCATGGGAGATGTCGCCGAGGTGGTTGCCTGGCCGGGCCTGGGCGGCGCCGGCGTTGAGCGCTGCCTCGGTCGTCTCGAGCAGGCGCCGGGCGACCCCGTCGATCTCACCGACCCCGGCCGTGATCGCCGCGTCGGCGACCCAGCCGTCCTTGGTCACGCCGACGTCGATCGAGAGCAGGTCGCCGCGGCGAAGCACGTAGTCGCCGGGGATGCCGTGGACGACCATCGAGTTCGGCGAGGCGCAAATCGAGCCGGGGAAGCCGTGGTAGCCGAGGAACGTGGGCTCGGCGCCCTGCGAGGCGATGAACCGCTCGGCCGCCTCGTCGAGCTCGCGCGTCGTCACCCCGGGCCGCACCTTCGAGCGCAGCATCCGCAGGCACCGCGCCTGAATCGTGCCGGCGACGGCCATCTCCTCGAGCTGCTCGGCCGACTTCTTGATGATCCCGCCCCGGTACATGCCGCGAGATCCTAGGAGCAGCCCGCTAGACCTCGCGCTCCATCTCCCGTGTCGCCAGCACGGCGCGGATCTGCTCGGCCACCTCGTCGGGAGAGTTCGAGCCGTCGATGCGGTCGAGCAGGTTGCGGTCGTCGTAGTAGGCGACCAGCGGCTCGGTCTTCTCGCGGTACTGCCCGAGGCGGTGCTCGATCACCTCGGGCTTGTCGTCGTCGCGCACCACCAAGCGCCCGCCGCACACGTCGCACACCCCCTGCT
>JACDBR010000041.1 GCA_013694825.1 Solirubrobacterales bacterium | reverse complement strand
ACCAGGGCGTCCGGGAGGGCGACCTTTGCGCCGACGCGGCTTGCGATCGCCATCTCCGCGACCGCGCAGGCGAGACCGCCATCGCTGATGTCGTGCGCTGCGCGGACCCTGCCCGCCCGCACGGCCTCGCGCACGAAGCCGATCACGCGGGCGACCTCGCCGATCACCGGCACGGGCAGCCCGGGCCCGAGCCGGCCTCGGAGCTTCGCCAGCTCCGAGCCCGCGAGCGAAGGCGCGAAGGCGCCGAGCAGAGCGATCGAATCGCCGTCGGCGAGCGCCGCGGTCACGACGCGTGCCGGATTGGGGATCTCGCCGACCATGCCGACGACGGGGGTCGGGTAGATCGGGCCGTGCTCGGTTTCGTTGTAGAGCGAGACGTTGCCGCCGACGACGGGCACGCCGAGCGCCCCGCAGGCGTCGGCCAGGGCGCGGGTCGAGCGATCGAGCTGCCATGCGACGTTCGGCTTCTCCGGGTTGCCGAAGTTGAGGCAGTTGGTGAGCCCGAGTGGCTCAGCGCCGACGCAGGCCAGGTTCTGAGCGCACTCGAGCACTGCCTCGACGGTGCCCGCGTAGGGGTCGCAGGCGACGCGGCGCCCATTGCCGTCGATCGAGATCCCGATCGCGCGGCCCGACTCGCCGACGAGGAGCACCGCCGCGTCGGCCGATCCCGGTCGGCGGGCCGTCCGCGAGCCGACGATCTGGTCGTACTGCTCGAACGCCCAGCGCTTCGAGGCGATCGTCGGCGAGGCGAGCAGCGCCAGCAGCTCCTCGGCCGGCTCGGCGGACCCCTGCTCGACGGCGCCCTGGCGGGTGAAGCCGCCCCCCTCGCGACCCGCGTACATCCAGTCCTCGGGCGCGACCGGGTCGAGCTCGTACAGCGGGCACTCGTCGACCAACGCCGAGACCGGCACCTCGCCGACCGGCTCACCGGCCCGCAGGACCCGCATCAACCCGCCCTCGGTCAGCTCGCCGATCACCGCCGCCCCGGTCTCCCAGCGCTCGCATACCTCCAGCACCGCGTCGACTCGGCTCGGGTCGACGACCGCCAGCATCCGCTCCTGCGATTCGGAGACCATGATCTCGAACGGCTCCATGTCGGCTTCGCGCAGCGGCACCTGGGCGACGTCGATCTCCATCCCGACGCCGCCCTTGGACGCCATCTCGCCGGCCGAGGAGGTGAGGCCGGCCGCGCCGAGGTCCTGGAGCGCGACGAGCAGCTCCGAGTCGAGCAGCTCGAGGCAGCATTCGAGCACCTTCTTCTCCTCGAACGGATCGCCGATCTGAACCGTCGGGCGCTTCTCTGCGCCAGCTTCGAGCTCGGCCGAGGCGAGCACGGAGGCGCCGCCGATCCCGTCTCGCCCGGTCGATGCGCCGAACAGGACCAGCTTGTTGCCGGGCCCCGTTGCGGCCGAGCGGATCAGGCGCTCGGTGCGGGCGATTCCGACGCACATCGCGTTGACTAGGCAATTCTGCTCATAGGGGCCCTCGAAGGCGACCTCGCCGCCGACCGTCGGCACGCCGATCGAGTTGCCGTAGTGGCCGATCCCGGCGACGACGCGCTCGAACAGGTAGCGCGAGCGCTCCGAGTCGAGCTCGCCGAAGCGCAGCGAGTCGAGAATCGCGATCGGCCGCGCGCCGAGCGCGAACACGTCGCGCAGGATGCCCCCGACGCCGGTGGCGGCGCCCTGGAAGGGCTCGACGGCGCTGGGATGATTGTGAGACTCCACCTTGAACGCGATCGACCAGCCATCGCCGACGTCGACGGCGCCGGCGTTCTCGCCCGGGCCCATCACCACGCGCGGTCCCGCGGTCGGCAATCGCCGCAAGAGCTTGCGGGAGTGCTTGTAGGCGCAGTGCTCGGACCACAGCAGCGAGAACATCGCCAGCTCCACGCCGTTGGGCTCGCGGCCGATCAGCTCGACGATTCGCTCGTACTCGGAATCGGTCAGGCCGAGCTCTCGGTGGGCGCTCTGTCCGGCGGCGGGGGTCAAGGGCGGCAGCGCAGTATCCCGGTTCGCCCCACGCCGGAGGGGCTCGGCTCGATCGCCTCGCCCGCGGGCGAGCGTGGCGCCAAGCCCGTACGATCCGCTGATGGACACAGCGCCCAGAGACGAGTGGCGGGTCGAGGTCGAGCTCGACTATTCGGAGAGCGGGATGGAGCTCGGGCGCAGGCTCGGCGCCCTCGACCTCGACGACGAGCTTCGCGAGCGGCTCGGCCGCCGCGTGATCGTGACCCGCGACGGCCCGCGGATCTTCGCCTACTCGAGCGACGAGTCGGCGATCTCCGAGGCGCGGGCAGTGATCGAGCGGGTGATCTCCGAGGATGCGCTCGAGGCAAGGATCCGCCTGACCCGCTGGCACCCGGTCGAGGAGGCCTGGGAGGACGCCTCGCTGCCGATGCCGACCAGCGAGGGCCAGCTCGATGCGGAGCGGCGGCGCAACGAGGCCGACGAGCGCGAGGAGCTCGAGCGGACGGGCGAGTACGACTGGCAGGTCGCCCTCCACCACGTGGGCGGCTTCCGCGATGCACACGAGCTGGCCGCCGGCTTGCGCGAGCAGGGCCTCGATGCAGAGGCGCACTGGGCGCACGTGCTGGTCGGGGCGCTGACCGAGCAGCGAGCCGAGGATCTGGTCGAGCGGGTGCGGGGGCTTGCTCCAGAGGGCGCCCAGGTCGAGATCCGCGCCAATCTCGACGACGTCAAGCGGCCGACCTTCTTCTTCTTTCCCGGCGTCGCGCCGTAAATGACCAGAGGGCTCCTCGCCGCCGCCGCCGTGCTCGTGGCGATGGCTGCTCCCCCCGGAGCGCTGGCGCAGCTTCCCCCGCTGCCGCCGATCTTGCCTCCTCCAGGCGACGGAGGGGGAGGCGCCGGAGGCGGGGGTGTCGGCGAGGACGGATCGCGCTCGGTCACTCGGGTCGCGACCACGGGCTCCAAGGCTGAGCTGATCGAGCGGCTCGATATCAAGCGCACGGCCGGCGGCGGACGCGTCATCCTCAGCCTTGGGCCCCGCAGGCTGCCACGGCTTCGCCGCGGCACGCGCCTGCAGGCGCTCGCGGAGATGCAGGTCTCTACGACATGCGCGGACCCGAGCCCGCGCTGCGTCGGCAAGCGCTACCGCTTCAGCCCGCTGGTCACGGCGAAGGCGGTGCTCGCCGGCAGCCGCGACGGACGTGGCGGACGAGGGTCGATTCGCCTCACGCCGCGTCCGCAGGTGCGCTGCGGGCAGCGGCGTCCGAATCGCAATCACCACTGCACGCTCACGCTGGTCGGCAAGCCGCAGCTTCTGCGACGCCGGCCTCGCTGCGCGCCTTCCTGCCACCTCAACCTGATCGTCTCCGCGCGCCACCGTAAGTCTCGTTCGGGCCACGTGGTGGCCGTCGCCGCCGACCGTCCCAACGGCAGCATCGAGCAGCGTCACGCTCGCCTCAGCCTGATCGCTCGCAGCGGCCCGGGCTCCGGCGCGACCAAGCGCCGCACGCGCGAGCGGCTGGTCAATCGGCTCCCAATCGAGGAGGAGGCCCGGCGTGGCTCGAGGGTGATCCACTCGGTTGCCGTGCCGCGCCTGCGCAAGGGCGAGAAGCTGCGTGCCGTCGCCGTTCACTCGGTCGGCATCGACCACCTCCCCTACCCCGCCTACATCGGCTCGCGAATCATCCTGGCGCGCGGACCCCGATCGACCACGCGAAGCGGCTCGGCACGGCTGACCGGGGCCGGCGACGGCACCTTCGGGCCGCGCAACGGCTTCAACTGTACGCAGGGGCCGAGCGGCTACAGGACACCGTGCACGGCCCGCAAGGCGGGGGTCTTGAGCATCACCAAGTCGGCAGGCCGCCGCAGGCCGCTGTACGTCAACCTGATCGCCCGGGCGAAGCCGTTGCTGGCCATCGCCGGCGAGTCGGACAAGGCGCGGGTCAGGCGCGGACACCTCACCGTGACCAGGTTCCCGCGCAACTAAGGGCACGCGGTCGCGTTGCTACGTCGCCGCGCCTCGATCGCTTCGATCGATCAGGCGGCAGCGAGGCTCCCCGAGGCGGCTTCGAACAGCCGCAGTCCGTCGGTCGACCCGGTCAGGGGGTCCACCGCGTGCTCGGGATGGGGCATCAGCCCGACCACGTTCCCGGCCTTGTTGCGAACCCCGGCGATTCGCCGCAGCGACCCGTTGGGCTCGTCGCCGGGGGCGTAGCGCAGCACGACTTGGTCGTCGGCCTCGAGCGCGTCGAGCTGCTCGGGCGGCGCGAAGTAGCGACCGCTCATGTGCTTGACGGGAATCGAGAGCCGCTCGCCGGTCGCGAGGCCGCGGGTGAAGCTCGAGGCCGTGCTGGCGACCTCGAGCTCGACCTGGCGGCAGACGAAGCGCAGGCCGGTGTTGGGAAGCAGGGCCCCGGGCAGCAGGCCTGCCTCGCAGAGCACCTGGAAGCCGTTGCAGATCCCCAGCACAGGCCCGCCTTCGGCGGCGAACTGCGCCACAGCTCCCATCGCGGGCGAGAAGCGCGCGATCGCGCCGACTCGCAGGTAGTCGCCGTAGGAGAAGCCGCCCGGGACGACGATCGCATCGAGCCCCGTGAGATCGGTGCCGCGATGCCAGACGAGCCGCGCCTCGCCGGCCCGCTTGCAGGCGAGCACGGCGTCGCGCTCGTCGCACGAGCCGGGAAACTGGAGCACCCCCCAGATCAAGCCGGATCCGTGCGGTCCGCGAACCGGACGATCTCGAAGTCCTCGATCAGCGTGTTGGCCAGCAGCCGCTCGCACAGCGCTTCGAGGTCGGCCCCATCGGCCTCGAGCTCGACCAGGCGGCCGACCCGAACCTCCTCGATCCCTTCAAAGCCGAGCGCCGGCAGCGCCCGCTCGATCGCCTTGCCCTGCGGGTCGAGAATGCCCGGCTTCGGCCGGATCAGGACGCGGACTTTCACCGCCCGGAATCTAGCGGTGAAGGGCGGACTGAACGGGCCTACGGGCTCTTGGCCGAGATTCGCTCGTAAGCCTCCTCGTAGCGCCGCCGGGTGTCTTCGACCACCTCGCCGGGGAGCTCGGGCGCGGGCGGGCGCTTGTCCCAGCCGCTGGCCGAGAGCCAGTCGCGCAGCGGCTGCTTGTCGAAGGAGGGCTGGGAGCCCCCGGGCTCGTAGCGGTCGGCCGGCCAGAAGCGCGAGGAGTCGGGGGTGAAGACCTCGTCGGCAAGGACGACCTCGGCCCCTGGGGAGCTGCCGAACTCGAACTTCGTGTCGGCGAGGATGATGCCGCGCTCGGCCGAGTGGACGGCGGCGCGCTGGTAGAGCTCGATCGAGATCCGGCGCAGCTCGGCCATCAGCGCCCGGTCGCCGATCAGCTCGGCGGCGTGGTCGAAGTCGACGTTCTCGTCGTGCTCGCCGACCTCGGCCTTGGTCGCCGGGGTGAAGATCGGCTCCGGAAGCTGCTCGGACTCGCGCAGCCCTTCCGGCAGGGCGATCCCGCAGACCTCGCCCGTCTCGCCGTACTCCTTCCACCCCGATCCCGCCAGATAGCCTCGCACGACGCACTCGACCGGGTACATCTCCAGGCGCCTGACCCGGATCGCCCGCCCCGCGACGTCGTCGGGGACTTCGGTGGAGACGAGGTGGTTCGGGACGATGTCGGCCAGCAGGCCGAACCAGTACAGCGACATCTTCGTCAGCAGTTCGCCCTTGCCGGGGATCGGGGTCGGCATCACGACGTCGTAGGCCGAGATGCGATCGGAGGCGACCATCAGCAGGTCGTCGCCGAGCTCGTACATGTCGCGAACCTTGCCTCGCGAGAAGGGCGCTAGATCTTCGATTGATCGGCTCATCGGCGGGGAAGCGACTCTAGGAGACCAACCGGACCGAGTGAACGCCGACCGGACCGGGGGAACGCGCGGCAGTGCCGGCCTAGCTGCGCGGGTAGCCGAGCTCGTCGAGCATGTCGCCGGCCGCGGCGAGGAAGAGCTCCTGGTCGGCCGGCTCCATGCGCGTCCTCCACTTGGCGACCATCGCGGCGTCAGGCGGCCTGCTCGTCGCCTCGTGCTTTGCGAGCCGCTCGGCCGCCGGGCGCACCGGCTTGTCGTTTCGGGAGGGGACATCGTGGGCCAGCTCGCTCAGCCGCTCGGCCGAGCGCGCGTGGTAGTCGAGCATCGCCGGGTCGAAGTCGAGGTGAAGACCCTCGCAAAGTCCTCGCAGCACGGACTCGGGCTCGGCGATCAGCTCCTCGTAGCGGACCTCGGCGTAATGCTCGATTCGGGCGCCCTGGCGGCGGGCTTGACGGATCCAGCGCCGCCACAGGCGGGCCGCCTGCTCGAGGGTGATCGGCTTCATCGAGAGGGTGTTGACCCTCGAGAGCGCGACGTCGCGCCCGTCGCGGATGATGTGGATGAAGCGGGCTTCGTCGAGCACACGGGTGATCTCGGGCATGTGCTTGGCGTAGCCGGGGGTCTTGTCGCCCCAGCGCGGCTTGCCCTGATGCTCCGCGTAGAGCTCGTAGAAGCGGCGCAGGACCGGAGCCGGCCGCAGCGAGCGAGCCGCCTCGAAGCGGGCGCGAAGCTGCTCGGATTCGAGGCCGAAGTCCTTCCAGCGCCAGTGGCCGGTGATCACCGCGAGCAGCTCGTCGACGCTCGCCTCACCGCCGCGCGCCGTCTCTATGAGCTGAGGGACGAAGCCCGTCTCGGGTGGGATCGTCAGCTCGGGATGTGCGTCGAGCATCAGTCGCAGCAGCGTCGTGCCAGAGCGCCCTACGCCGACCACGAACGGGCTCGGCAAGCGGCCTGAGCTCGTGTCGCCCTCCCCGCCCCGGCCGCTCACGTCTCACGCAGGCGCTCGAGCCGAGCGATCAGCTCGGGCACGTATCGCAGATAGGGCGCGGGGTCGAGGTCGAGCTCCAGCTCCGGCGCTGCCTCGGCGATCAGCTCGGCGAACGGCGTGCCCTCGTCCCAGGCCTCCTGCGCCGCCGCCTGCACGACGCGGTAGGCCTCGTCGCGGCTCATGCCCGAGTCGACGAGCGCCGTCAGCGCGCGCTGCGAGTAGATCGCGCCGTGAGTCAGGCCCAGGTTGGAGCGCATGCGATCGACGTGGACGGTCATGCCGCGCACCACCTTGGTCGCGAGGTGCTGCATGTAGTCGAGGGCGATCGTCGCGTCGGGCAGCACGATCCGCTCAGCGCCGGAGTGGGAGATGTCGCGCTCATGCCAGAGGGCGACGTTCTCGTATCCCGTCTGCGCGTACCCGCGCAGGACGCGCGCGAGGCCCGTGATCCGCTCGGTCGCGATCGGGTTTCGCTTGTGTGGCATCGCCGACGAGCCCTTCTGCCCGCGACCGAACGGCTCCTCGACCTCCCGGATCTCGGTGCGCTGAAGGTTTCGGATCTCGGTCGCGAAGCGCTCGAGCCCGGCGCCGGCGAGAGCGACAGCGCCCACCAGCTCGGCGTGGCGGTCGCGGGGAATCACCTGGGTGGAGGCCTCCTCAACGCGCAGCCCGAGTCGGAGCATGACCCGCTGCTCGATCCGTGGCGGCACCGAGGCGTAGGTGCCGACGGCACCCGAGATCGCGCCCACGCGCAGGCTCTCGAAGGCGCGCTCGAGCCTCACCAGGTTGCGGTCGGCCTCGAACGCGAAGCCGGCCAGGCGCAGGCCAAAGCTTGTCGGCTCGGCGTGGACGCCGTGGGTCCGCCCGACGCAGATCGTCTCGCGGTGCTCGAGCGCCCGCTCGACCAGCGCGTCGCGGAAGCCACGCGCCCCAGCCAGGACGATCTCGCCGACGTCGCGGAGCTGCAGCGCGAGGGCCGTGTCGAGCACGTCTGAGGAGGTCAGGCCGTAGTGGATCCAGCGCCCATGCTCGCCGACGGAGGCAGCGACCACGTCGACGAACGCGGCGACGTCGTGGTCGGTGATGCGCTCGCGCTCCGCGACCGCCTCGAGGTTGAACGTGGCGAGCTCGCGAGCCGCGCGGGCGGCATCGGCCGGCACGCGGCCTTCCTGCGCCCATGCCTCCGTCGCGGCAAGCTCGACCTCGAGCCAGGTGTCGAGCTTTCGCCGCTGGCTCCAGACGGCGCCGAGCTCCGCCCGCGTGTAGCGCTCGATCATCGACCGGGCCCGTCGGCGGTCGGCGGGGCGCTTAGCAACCGAGGATCCGGCCGGCCAGCACGCCGGCGTTCTTGGCCCCGTCGACGGCGACGCAGGCGACCGGGATGCCCGGTGGCATCTGGGCGATCGAGAGCAGCGAGTCGAGCCCACCCAGGCTCTTGCCGAGGATCGGCACCCCGATCACCGGCAGGTCGGTATGGGCCGCCACCACTCCGGGCAGCGCGGCCGACATCCCAGCGCCGGCGATGATCACACGCAGGCCTCGCATCCGGGCGGCGTGGCAGTACTCGCGGACGAGCTCTGGGTCGCGATGGGCGCTCATCACCCGCACCTCGTAGCGGATGCCGGCGTCCTGAAGCGCCTGGCCGGCCGGCTGCATCTTCGGCTTGTCGTTCTTGGAGCCCATGATGATCCCGACCACCGGGGCATCGACCTCGATCTCCTCGAAGATGGCCTCGACCTCCGGCCGCGGCGGCGGGGCCGCCGGAGCGCCCTCGCTCTCGACCGGCGGCGCCACGATCTCGGGGGCTCGCTCTGGCGTCTCCATCGACTTCCTCTCCCGGCTGCGATTTGGTGGCAAGCGTCGGGATCGATTCTCGCTGCTTCGGGGCGTTCGTGTCAGCTCGCCCGCTCGACCGCCCGCGCGGCGATGTCGCGGCGGATCTGGCGACCGCGGAAGCCAATCGGCTCTGCGGCCGCGTAGGCGCGCTCGCGGGCCTCCGCGGCGCTGGAGCCGAGCGCGGTCACGCCGAGCACCCTGCCGCCGGCGGTGACGAGCTCTCCGCCCAAGAGCGCGGTGCCGGCATGGGTCACCTCGACTCGCTCGAGCGCGTCGGCTCGCTCGAGGCCGCTGACCACGTCGCCCTTCGAGCTCGTCTCCGGGTAGCCGGCCGAGGCCAAGACGACGCTGACCGCCCAGTCGGGATCGAAGTCCACCGCCCGCCCGGCCAGGCCCCCCGGTTCGCGGGCGGCAAGGCAGAGATCGGCCAGGTCCGAGCGCAGCCGCGGCAGCACAGCCTGAGTCTCAGGGTCGCCGAAGCGGCAGTTGAACTCGAGCACCTTGACGCCGGCCGAGCCGATCATCAGGCCCGCGTAGAGCACGCCGTGGAACCGAACGCCGTCCGCCGCGAGCAGCTCGACAACCGGGCGGTGGACGGCGTCGAGGATCCGCTCGACGTCGGTCGCAGCGAAGCCGGGGACGGGCGAATAGCAGCCCATTCCACCCGTGTTGGGTCCCATGTCGCCGTCGAAGATCCGCTTGTAGTCTCGCGCCGGGGCGAGCGCGACGACGTTCTCGCCGTCGCACAGCGCCATCAGCGAGAGCTCCTCACCGTCGAGGAACTCCTCCCAGATGACCTCCGTCGTCCCGAAGCGCAGCTCGACGAAGAACGCTTCGATCGCCGCGCGCGCCTCCGACTCGTCGGCGCAGATGATCACCCCCTTTCCCGCTGCGAGCCCGTCGGCCTTGAGCACGGCCGGATACTCGGCACCGGCGGCGTGGGCGAGCGCCGCCTCGCGCTCGCACAGGACCCGATGCATCGGGCTCGGCACGCCGGCTCGTTCCATGATCGCCTTGGCGTGTGCCTTGGAGCCCTCGAGCCGCGCCGCCTCGCG
>JACDBR010000097.1 GCA_013694825.1 Solirubrobacterales bacterium | reverse complement strand
GGAGGCTCGGGCTTCGAGCTCGAGATCGCGCCGCTGCTGACCGCCGCCGCGGCGGGGCACGAGCTCTACGAGCCCTACGCCGAGCTGCCGGCGGTGCTCGAGGACCTGGCAGTGCTGGTAGCCGAGGAGGTCAGCGCGGACCGCATCCTGGCGGCTGTCCGCGAGGGCGGAGGCGAGCTCCTGAGCTCGATGTCGGTCTTCGATCTCTATCGAGGTGCGCAGGTAGGCCAGGGGCGCAAGTCGCTCGCCTTACGGCTCGAGTTCCGCGCCGCCGACCGTACCCTGACCGCCGAGGAGGTGGCCGAGCGTCGCGCGGAAATCGAGCGCTCGCTGGCCGCGATCGGCGGGAGCCTGCGTGGGTGAGCCGGTCGAGATCGCCTCGCCCGAAGCCCAGCGGCTCGAAGGCGAGCCCGCGGCGCGGGTGATCGTGGCCGGCGCCTCCGGGCTCGCCGGCGCGCTCGCCGCCCGCCTGGTCTGGCAGCACCCGCGCCTCGAGCTTTCGGCGGTGACGAGCCGCTCGGAGCCCGGCGTCGCCCTCTGCGAGCTGCACCCGAGGATCCGCGTCCCGCTCGAGCTGGGCGAGCTCGACCTCGACGCCGCGGCGGAGACTGCGGACACCGCGATCGTCGCCTACCCCCACGGCGCGGCGGCCGGCACGGTCGCCGCGCTTCGCGGTGCCGGGCTGCGCGTGGTCGACCTCTCGGCCGACTTCCGGCTCGCCAGCCTCGAGACCTACGGGCACTGGTACGGCGAGCACACCGCTCCCGAGCTGCTCGACGGCGCCGTCTACGGGCTGCCCGAGCTCGCCGACCACATGGCGCTGGCGGGCGCCGGGCTGATCGCCAACCCGGGCTGCTACCCGACCGCCGCTCTGCTGGCTCTCGCGCCGCTTGCCGAGGCTGGGCTCGCCGGCGACGTCGTGATCGACGCCAAGTCCGGCGTCTCGGGCGCGGGCCGCGGCGGCGCGGAGCCGCTCTCGTTTCTCAACGTGACCGAGAACCTGACCCCGTACGCGATCGGCGGCCACCGCCACGAGCCCGAGATAGCCCAGGGTCTGGAGCGGATGGGACGCCCCGGGGGCGTCACCTTCGTCCCGCATCTGGTGCCGGTCGACCAGGGCCTGCTGGCGAGCTGCTACGTCGCGCTCGCCGAGCCTCTCGCAGCCGCCGAGCTCGGCGAGCTCTACCGCGCCCGCTACGCGGGCGAGCCGTTCGTCGAGATGCTCGAGCGCCCGCCGAGCATCCGCGAGGTGCGCGAGACCAACCTCTGCCGGATCCATGCCGTTCCGAGCGCCGACGGGCGCCGCGCGATCGTCTTTGCGGCGATCGACAACCTCTGGAAGGGCGCCGCCGGACAGGCGATTCAGAACCTCAACCTGATGCTCGGCTTGGCCGAGACCGACGGGCTCACGTGAGCGCCGAGGCCCGAGGCGCTGGTGCTGGGCCGCTCGACCGAGCCGTCCCCGCGGCTTGGGCGGACGCAGGCTCGCCGTTCGATTCGCGCTGGGCCGAGCTGCCGGCGGGCACCCGCGAGCTCGATCCGGGGCTGCTCGCACCGGGCTTCCTCGCCGGCTCGGCGGCCTGCGGGCTGAAGGGCGACGGCGCGCTCGACGTCGGTGTCCTTGGCTGCGAAGCGCCCCGGGTTAGCTCGGCGCTGCTCCTGACCCGAAACGCCGCGGCCGCCGCGCCCGTCCGCCTATGTCGCGAGCAGATCGATGCCGACGCCGTGCGGGCGGTGGTGGTCAACTCAGGTAACGCAAACGCGGCAACCGGCGAGCAGGGAATGCGCGACGCCGAAGCGATGCGCGACGCGTGCGCCGAGCTGCTGGGCGTCGAGCCCGGCGCGGTCGCGGTCGCCCAGACGGGGACGATCGGAGTGCCGCTGCCGCTCGAATCGGTGCTGGCCGGCGTTCGCGACGCGGGGAGGGGGCTGTCGGCCGCGGGCGGCCCCGGCTTCGCCGAGGCGATCCTGACCACCGATCGCTTCCCGAAGACCTGCGTGCTCGAGGCGGGCGGCGTCACGCTCTCGGTCCAGGCGAAGGGCGCCGGGATGATGATGCCCGGCTTCGCGACGTTGCTCTGCTTCGCCCAGACCGACGCGGTGATCGGCGATCCCGAATCCGAGTTGCGGCGGGCGGTCGGCGCCTCGTTCGAGCGGATCTCGGTCGACGGGCAGATGAGCACCAACGACACCGTGGTCCTGCAGGCGAGCGGCGAGGCCGCCCGCCCGCTGCCGCCCGGCCTGCTCGACGCCGCGCTGTTGGCGCTCGCGCTGCGGGTCGTCGCCGACGGCGAGGGCGCGACCAGGGTCGCCAAGGCCACGGTCACCGAGGCCGCGGGCGTCGAGGAGGCCGAGCGGGTAGCCCGCGCGATCGCCAACTCGCCGCTCGTCAAGACCGCCCTGCTCGGGCGTGACCCCAACTGGGGGCGGATCTCCCAGGCCGCCGGGATGGCCCTGGCCGGCGAGGAGGTCCCGGAGCTGGGCCCGGAGCGGATCGACGCGATCGAGCTCGGCTCGGCGAGCGCCGAGCCGG
>JACDBR010000273.1 GCA_013694825.1 Solirubrobacterales bacterium | reverse complement strand
GCCTGCCCCAGAGCGGCTCGGTGATCGGCGACCCGGAGGCCGAGGTGAAGCTGATCGAGTACGCCGACCTGCAGTGCCCGTTTTGCCGCCAGTTCGCCTCCCAGGTGACGCCCGAGCTGATCGAGGGGGCCGGTGGCCAGCGGCGAGGCCTCGCTCGAGTACCGCAACTGGGTGATCATCGGCCCGGAGTCGGTCGACGCCGCCCAGGCGGCGCTCGCAGCCGGCGAGCAGGACCGCCTCTGGCAGTTCGTCGAGGCCTTCTACGCCGCCCAGCAGGCCGAGAACTCCGGCTACGTCACCGACGACTTCCTACTCGGGATCGCGGAGGAGGCCGGCGTGCCCGACATCGAGCAGTGGGAGGGCGACCGCCAGGACCCCGGTCTCGAGGCGGAGCTGCGCGAGACCAGTCAGGAGGCCCAGCAGCTCGGGCTGACGGGCACTCCATCGATCGTGGTCGAGGGCTCCGACGGCCAGCAGCAGGTCGTGACCGACCTCACGGCCGAGGGGATCCAGACGGCGATCGACGAGGCGTCGGCAGGCTGAGCGCGGCCAAGCCCTGCGAAGGGTGGCTCGGTCTCGGCCAAGCTCGTAGCGAGAAAAGAGCCTCGCGGCCGTGTCCGACCGCGAGGCTCTCAGGCTTCCGGACCGTGGACTTATCTAGTCAGCAACTCGGCCAGGCGTCATATGGGATCGCCGCGGCGGTCGCGTCCTGGACCTCGGCCGGAGCCTCCGATGGCACCGTGCCGGCGTAGCCCGACGGGGCGTACGCGTCCCAGGTCGACTGGTCGAACTGGTAGGCGCCGTAGCAGCCGTTGCCGGTGTTGGCGGCGTAATCGCCGCCCGACTCGCACTCGATCACCTCGGTCGGGGCGCCTGAGGTGTCGAGCGCCTCGGTGGTCTCGACGGTCTCGGTGCTCGCGACGGTCTCGGTCGAAGCGCCGCTCGAGGCAACCGGGGCCGGCTCGGGCGGGTTGAGCGCGGTCTGCATGCGCTCGGTCGATTCGCCGAGGGCGCCGGCGTCCGGCTCGACGACATCGCCGTCGGTCTCCTGGAAGCCGTCGCGGACGATGTTGCGCCCGGCCGACTTGAGCCCGAACTCATCGGTGAACCTGTCACGGACGTCGAGGTAGCGCTTCTCGTTCTCCGAGACCTTGGCGTCGAAGACCACGGCGGGCTCAGCCTCGTATCGAGGGCTGCGCTCGGTGTCGATCGTTGTCTTTGCGTGGGCCGCGGTGGGGCTGACGATCAGCGCCGCACCCATGGCGGCCACGGCAATGCTCTTTCGCATCGTCGGGGACCTCCTGGGGTCGTTTCACTGCTTTGCGGCCCAACCTGCGCGCCTGCCGTCGGGGCCCCTCTACATCGGTTCGATGGGTGGGTTTCGACGAAGCTCGGCGTCTCAAGCGACGCTTGGTCCGCAACGCGAACCGGCACAAGTTATGCGGCAGCTTAGCCGTTGCTAACAGAATGCTCATAGTTCTGTGCGCAGGGTCACACGGCGGTGCTTTCGGAGGTCTTACCTGCAAACGCCGGTAAACCTCGGGCGAGGGAGGCCGGTCGCCCCGACCGCGGACGCTGGAGCACGGCGAGGGTTCGGGCCTGAGCGCGGGGCGGCGTCCAGTGGCGAGCGGCGCCCCCGCTAAAATCCGAGTCGGATGCTAGGAAATGCGATCGGGGCCGCGCTCGCCCCCACGAAGGAAGCGAATTTGGCGGACACGATCACGGTTTGCAGCGACGAGGAGCTGGCCGCCGGCGAGATGCGGATCGTCGAGACGCCGGGGTCTCGCAAGGTCGGCGTCTTCCGCTGCGAGGGCGGCGAGCTGATGGCGATCGAGGACCGCTGCTCGCACGACGACGGGCCACTCGCCGAGGGGGAGTTCGACTCGGCCTCCTGTATCGTGGAGTGTCCGCGTCACGGCTCGTCCTTCGACCTGCGAACGGGCCGCCCGAGATCACTACCGGCGTTCAGGCCCGTCGAGACTTTTTCCGTCCGCGTCGAGGACGGCCAAGTGAAGCTGGAGGTTTAGGACGACATGGCGACTCCCGAGACTCAGATCGCGACCCCCCCACTCTCCCCGTCTGGCAAGCAGCTGACCGAGGCCGAGTCGGCGCTGAAGGAGATCGGCGGCGACTACGAGGAGCGCTTCGGCTTCCACGATCCCGAGACCGGCTATGCCTACAAGGCGCCGAAGGGGCTCTCCAGGCAGGTCGTCGAGTCGATCTCCGACTACAAGCAGGAGCCCGTCTGGATGCGCGAGTTCCGGCTCAAGGCGTTCGATCACTTCATGTCGCGCCCGACGCCGAAGTGGGGCGGCGACCTCGATCAGATCGACTGGGATGACATCCATTACTTCGTCCGCGCCTCCGACCGCAACAGCCGTGACTGGAGCGAGGTCCCCGAGGACATCAAGAAGACTTTCGACCGACTCGGGATCCCCGAGGCCGAGCGCAAGTTCCTGTCGGGGGTCGGCGCTCAGTACGAGTCCGAGGTCGTCTACCACCAGGTAAACGAGAAGCTCGAGGCCCAGGGCGTCATCTTCACCGACATGGACACGGCCCTGCGCGAGCACGAGGAGCTGCTGCGCGAGTACTGGGCAACGATCATCCCGCCCAACGACAACAAGCTCGCGGCGCTCAACTCCGCGGTCTGGTCGGGCGGCTCGTTCGTCTACGTGCCGGCCGGGGTCAAGGTCGAGATGCCGTTGCAGGCCTACTTCCGGATCAACACCGAGAACATGGGCCAGTTCGAGCGCACCTTGATCATCGCCGAGGAGGGCTCAGACGTTCATTACATCGAGGGCTGCACGGCGCCGGTCTACACGACCGACTCGCTGCACTCGGCCGTCGTCGAGATCGTCGCCAAGCCAGGCGCGCGGGTCCGCTACACGACGGTCCAGAACTGGTCGCAGAACGTCTTCAACCTCGTCACCAAGCGGGCCGTAGCCCACGAGCGGGCGACGATGGAGTGGGTCGACTGCAATCTGGGATCGAAGCTGACGATGAAGTACCCGTCGATCTACCTGCTGGGCGAGGAGGCCCACGGCGAGATCCTCTCGATCGCCTTCGCGGGCAAGGGCCAGCACCAGGACGCCGGCGGCAAGATCATTCACGGCGCCCCGCGCACGACCTCGTCGATCTTCTCCAAGTCGATCTCCAAGGACGGCGGCCGCGCCACCTACCGCGGCCTGCTCGAGGTCGCAAAGGGGGCCAGCGAGGCGAAGTCGAAGGTAGTCTGCGACGCTCTGCTGCTCGATGAAAGCTCGCGCTCGGACACGTATCCGACGATCCGGATCGACGAGAACGACGCCAACATCGGTCACGAGGCATCGGTCTCGAAGGTCGGCGAGGAGCAGCTCTTCTACCTGCAGTCGCGCGGCCTCGACGAGGAAGAGGCCTCGAAGATGATCGTCAACGGCTTCATCGAGCCGATCACCAAGGAGCTGCCGATGGAGTACGCGGTCGAGCTCAACCGGCTGATCGAGCTGCAGATGGAGGGGTCGATTGGCTAGTCCCGCGGAGACCGTCGCACCGGCGACGGCCGAGCCGGGATGGCTCATCGAGAGGCGCCGGCGAGGCGCCTCTTTGGCGGCTGAGCTCGAGCTGCCGACCCGAAAGACCAAGGGCTGGGAGTTCACCGACTTGAGCGACTTCGAGCCGGCCTCGTTCAGCGAGGAGCGCGCCAGCGTCGAGGGGATCGAGGCCGACGGAGAGGGTGGCGTCGTCGTGATGGCCCTGGCCGATGCCTTCGAGACACACGGTGAGCTGCTGCGCGAGCGCATGGGCTCGCTTGTCGAGGTCGACGATCCCTTCGTCGCCCTAAACGAGGCCGGCCTGCACGACGGCCTCTTCGTCTACGTCCCGCGCGGCCGGCGGCTCGACGAGCCTGTCCAGGTCGAGGTCGGCCAGAGCGGCGAGGACAGCGCCGTCAACTGGCGCACGGTCGTGATCGTCGAGGAGGGCGCCGAGGCCGAGGTCTGGGAGCGCTACTCCTCGGAGGGGGCTGGCCTGTTCAACGGCGTCGTCGAGCTCTTCGTCGGCCCCGCGGCGACGCTTCGCTACGTCTGCCAACAGGACCTCTCCGAGCGCACCTGGGCTTTCGCCACGCAGCGTGCGTCGGTCGATCGCGACGCCTCGCTCGAATGGGTGGCGCTCGGCTTCGGCTCGGAGCGCGGCAAGGTGCGGATGGAGACGCGCTTGGTCGGGCGCGGCGCCAGCGCCAAGGTGACCGGCGCGATGGCCGGCGGCGGCAGCCAGCACCTCGACTACGACACGACGCAAGAGCACTCGGCCGAGGACACCAGCTCGGACCTCGCCTTCCGCGGCGTGCTCGCCGAGCGCTCCACCTCGGTCTGGCGCGGGATGATCGAGGTCGACCGCGGCGCCCAGCGCACCGACGCCTTCCAGGAGAGCCGCAACCTGCTGCTCTCGCCGACCGCTCATGCCGACGCGATCCCCGGGCTTGAGATTCTCGCCGACGACGTGCGCTGCACCCACGCCGCGGCGATCGCTCAGGTCGATCCCGATCAGCTCTTCTACCTGCGCTCGCGGGGCATGGACGACGGCGACGCGAAGGGCCTCGTGATCGGCGGCTTCCTGCAGGAGCTCGTCGAGCGCGCCAGCGAGGGCCCGATCCGCGAGCTTCTGGCGGAGCGGCTCGAGACTCGGCTCGATCAGCTGCTCGCGACTACCAAGTAGAGCGGCTAGGCCTCTGGCGGTGAGGGGCGCCTACCGCGCTCGGCCTCAGCCGCCTCGCGGCGCTGGCGAATCGCGCTGCTGAGGATCGCGATCACGACGATCGCGACCGGGGCGAGGTAGAGCGCAAACGCATACCAGTGGTCGGAGCCGAGGTGGGCGAGCGGCAGCAGGCCGCTCATCGCGGTTCGAGGGCTCGGAGATGGCTGGTCGCGAGCGGGTCCATAAGCGCCCGAGAATACCCGCGCCGGTGGCTGACTCGGGGACCTCCTCAGCCGTTGGCGACGGAGAGCAGGTAGAGGCCGAGGTAGGTGAACCCGACCATCAAGGCGAGCATCCAATACTGAGAGCGGGTCGCGGTCTGCGAGTCGCCGAAGAGCGCCAGGGCGCGATCGTGGCCGAGGACGAGCGCGATCATGTGGCCGAGCACCAGCGAGCAGCCCTGCACCCACCAGATCGGATCGGCGCCGAGCACCGCGTAGTCGATTCCGATGCTGGCGGTGCCGAAGAGGTCGGTCGAGCCGGTGCCGAGTGGGTCGGAGAGCAGGAAGCCGAACTGCGCCTGCTCGAGGAAGACGACGTAACTGAAGTAGTGGGCGACGAGATAGCCGAGCGCGATCGGCACGAAGCTGTGGATGAAGCGCTGCGCAAGCTCGCGAGTCGAGAACCGGTCCTCAACGCTTCGCATGCCGGCGATCCCGGCCCAGAAGAGAGCGCTGACGAACCCGATCGTTGCCAGCAGGAAGACGGTCGCCGCCAGGCGCGTGCCCCACGAAACGCCGAGCGGGCCATCGAGCGCCCCGACGAGCCCGTCGATCGGCACGGCCAGCAGGCCCTCCGAGGCGCCGTCGTAGGCGGTGCCACCGATGATCGCCAGGACGAGCGCGATCGAGCCCGGGACGCTGGCCCAGTCGGTCAGTCCGGAGAAGACCTTCCGGCCGGAGTCTAGGAACGGGGCCTCAACCCGCCGCTTGGGCTTGTGGGCGTGGGTCCCGGCTCAAGGCTCTTGGCCGGCCGGCGCCTCGCCCTGGTTGAGCTGCGGGGCGTCGACGGTCTCGCCACTGAAGACGAAGACGAAGACGGCGACGAGCGCCAGGCCGAGCACGAGTCCCAGCAGGATTCCGATCACGAGCTCGCGTCGCCGCCGCATGGCAGCGCCAGGATAGTCGCGCCGCAGTTGCGAGGATTGGCGCGATGCGACCGCAGCGCCCCGACATCGCGATCCCGGCGTTCCCTCCCCGCACAACCTGGGTGGGAGACGAGCCGAAACCGCTCTCCGCGCTGACCGCCCGCGGCCCCGTGCTCGTCCACTTCTTCGACCTCGCGCAACTCAACAGCCTCAGGGCACTCCCGTACCTGCTCGCGTGGCGTGGTCGCTATGAGCCGGCCGGGCTCACGCTGCTGGGAGTCCATTCGCCCCGCTTCGCCTTCACCGCCGATCGGGGGCTGCTGACCGAGGCGATGCGCCGGCTCGGGATCGAGCACCCGGTCGCCGACGACTCGAACTACTCGATCTGGCACGACTACGGTTGTCGCGGCTGGCCTGCGCTCTTCCTCTGGAACCGCGGCGGCACGCTTCGCTGGGCGCACTTCGGCGAGGGCGCCTACGCCGAGACGGAGGTCGAGATCGCGGCCGCGCTCAGCGAGTCTCAACCCGGCTTCTCGGCTCCCACGCCGCTCGAGCCGAGGCGAGCGACAGACGCTCCCAGCGCGCTTCTCGCCGCGCCCAGCCCGGAGCTCTTCCCATCCGGCTCGCCCCGCGAGCCGACGAGCGAGCCGATCGAGCTCGCCTACGAGGCGGGCGGCGCGCACGCGGTGCTCGACGGCGGCGGGACGGTTCGAGTCGCACTAGACGCTGGGCCGGCGTGGTCACTCGAGCCCGCCTGGCCGGGTCTACACGAGCTCGCGAGCCATCCCGCCCACGAGCGCCACCAGCTGATAATCGAGCCGCACGGCGGCGCTCGCCTATGGGCGGTGAGCTTCGAGCCCGGCGTCCTGCCGTAGCATCTGGGCGGTGTCGAGCGCTCACCTCGCCCAGGTCAACCTCGCGCTCGCCCGCGAGCCTCTCGATGCACCGCTGCTGGACGACTTCATGGCGGCGCTCGCGCCGGTGCACGCGCGCCCCGACCAGGCTCGCCTGAGAGCGAACGGCCCGACGCAACACGCCTTCACCTTCAGACGGCACATCCGGCCGATGGCGCCGAGGTGGTCAGCGACGACCGGCCGGCTCTGCCCGGCCTGAACGCAGAAGCAATCGCCAGCCGGAGTGAGGCCCGCGGCCCGCAGCGAGACGCGGTTCAGAAAGAGTCGGCTACGCGCCGGCCGCGGCGAGCTCGGTGCGGATCTTCTTCGGCAGCATGAAGCGCACGTCCTCGTGGACGGTCCGAAGCTCCGAGACCTCCTCGGCGCCACGCTCTCGGAAGTAGTCGACGAGGGCGCTGACAAGCTCCTCGGGCGCACTCGCGCCTGAGGTGATGCCGACGGTCTCGACGTCCTCGAGCCACTGCTCGCGCACCTGGCCGGCGCTGTCGAGCAGGTGCGAGGCGGCGCCTTGCTCGCGGGCGACCTCGACCAGCCGATTGGAGTTCGAGGAGTTGGTCGAGCCGATCACCAGCACGAGCTCGCATTCGGTGGCGAGCTGCTTGACCGCGATCTGGCGATTGGTCGTCGCGTAACAGATGTCGTCGGACTTCGAGGAGACGATCTTCGGGAAGCGCTCGCGAAGCCGGGCGATGATCCCGGTGGTTTCGTCGACCGAGAGCGTCGTCTGGGTGATAAAGGCGATCCGCTCGGGATCGGCGATCTCGAGCGAGTCGACGTCGGCTTCGGTCTCGACCAGGGTGATCGCGTGGGGGGCCTCGCCCATCGTGCCCTCGACCTCCTCGTGCCCGGAGTGGCCGATCATGATGATCGTGTAGCCCTGCTCGGCGAAGCGGCGGGCCTCGACGTGGACCTTCGTGACGAGCGGACAGGTGGCGTCGATCGTGCGCAGATTGCGGGCGGCGGAGTTCTCGTGCACCGCCGGCGAGACGCCGTGGGCCGAGAAGACCACGAGCTCGCCCTCGGGCACCTCGTTCTCGTCGTCGACGAAGACGGCGCCGCGCTCGGAGAGCTGCTCGACCACGTGCTTGTTGTGGACGATCTCCTTGCGCACGTAGACCGGCGCGTCGTAGAGGTCGAGCGCCTTCTCGACGGTCTCCACGGCGCGATCGACGCCGGCGCAGTAGCCGCGCGGAGCGGCGAGCAGGACTCGCTTCGGGCCGGTTCTTACGCGTGTGGTCACGCTTTCAGGCTAGCGGGAGCCGACCGGGTCCCCGAGCCCCTCGATCACCTGCACCGCGGGCTCGCCGACGGCGTCGAGGCTCTCCGGACAGACCTTGTCGAGGGTGTCCTCGTC
>JACDBR010000259.1 GCA_013694825.1 Solirubrobacterales bacterium | reverse complement strand
ACCCAGCCCGCGCGTGAAGCTGATCGGAGCGCCGTGAGCCGGATTCGGCTCGGAGTCCTAATCTCCGGGCGCGGCTCGAACCTGCTCGCGATCCTCGAAGCGATCGAGCGCGGCGACCTACCGGCCGACGTGGCGCTGGTCGTCTCGAACCGAGCCGACGCGCCGGGGCTGGCTCACGCCAGGGAGCGCCGTGTTCCGACGCTCGTCGCGGACCGCGCGAGCTACCCCGATCGAGCCGAACGCCAGCGGTCGATCGGTGCTGCGCTCGCCGCGGCCTGCGTCGACCTGGTCGTCTGTGCTGGCTGGAGCGAGATCTTCGTGCCGTCTTTCGTCGCCGCCTACCCCGGTCGGATCCTCAACACCCACCCCTCGCTGCTACCGTCGTTCAAAGGAGGTCTCCGCGCCCAGGCCGACGCGCTGGCCTACGGGGTTAAGGTCAGCGGGTGTACGATCCACTTTGTCACCGACGACGTCGACGGCGGGCCGATCGTGCTGCAGCGCGCCGTTCCGGTGCTCGAAGACGACACCGCCGAGACGCTAGCCGCCCGCATCCTTGCCGAGGAGCACCGCGCGCTTCCCGAGGCAATCCGACTGTACGCCGACGGCCGCCTCAGCGTCGTCGGATGTCGCGTGCGGATCCTGCCGCCGCGCTAGCTCGATCAGGGCGAAGATCAGGATCGGCAGGACGAACGCCGGCAGCGAGCGGTAGGCGTACAGCCACCAGAGCGGGCTATCGGCGTAGTCGTACCCGCCGGTGACGTACACGCTCAGAAGCCCTACCGACAGGAGGACGGCGAGCTGCGCCGGGCGGCTCGTCGGGACAAGCGCCGCGAGCGCCAGAGCCCAGATCACGTACCAGGGTTGCACCCAGGTCCCGACGAGCCAGTAGAAGGCCAGGAAGACCGCTGTCGACGAGATCAGGAACGTCCGAGGATCGGCGACGCGCCAGGCTGCGAGCAGCCAGACCAGGCCGAATGCGAGCCAGGTTGCCGATCGCAGCCACAGGGTCGCCTGGGTCGCGGCCGGGGTCGGTTCGGCCGACTCGTTCGCTCGTTCGCGAATCCACTGCTCTCGCTGCCAGGGCGCACGTGCGGTCTTCGGCTCGTCACCAAGCTGGAGCCGCAACGCCGTGAAGACGAGCTCGTGGACGGTGTGGGTGTATCTTCCGCCCTCGGCTCGCAAGGCCTGGAACACCGGCACGTCCGGTCGGACTCCTGCCGCCCCGTG
The DNA here is from genome assembly GCA_013694825.1 of Solirubrobacterales bacterium. Taxonomy (GTDB): domain Bacteria; phylum Actinomycetota; class Thermoleophilia; order Solirubrobacterales; family 70-9; genus JACDBR01. The sequence goes on along the minus strand of JACDBR010000259.1, from coordinate 1,818 downwards.
GACGAGCGCCAGGACCACGGTGGCCGACGCTCCGCAGACCGCGAGGTGACGCGCCCGCTGGCTCCAGGACGGCGCCTCGCGCAGGATCAACAGAACGTACAGCGGTACGATGAGACCGGCGATGAACTTGATCAGCACCGCGAGCACGAGCGCGGCACTGGCGAGGGCCCGCCGCCGACGCAGATGCAGCCGGAACGCCAGCAAGAGGAGTGCCGCCATCACGATGTCGCTGTGCCCGCTCAACCCGCTCTCGAGCACCACGAGCGGATTCCAGAGGAACAGCACCAGTCCCAGGGACGTCTGCCGCGGGGCGAGCTGGCGGAGGCAGGACCAGAGGGTCGCCGCAGCGGCCAGGGCAGCGACTGTCCCGAGGCTTCGGAACAGGAGCACGGTCACCCCGATGCGCTCGCCGCCAACCAGCGCCAGCCCCGCCGAGAGTATTGTCCACAACGGACCACGGGACGACGGGGCGTTGCGCCATTCCACCAACCGTAAGTACAAGTCTCCCGGAAACTGCCGCGGCGCCTCGAGATTGGGGTTCCCGCCGTAGACGCCGAAGATGCGCCCGTGCATGATGTAGGAGTAGACATCGTTTGAAAGGAGCGCCGCTCCGAAGAGCTGGACGATGAGGAAGAGGGCACCCGACCCGAACACGAGCACTTCGAGCAGGCGCGAGCGGCGGCCAGCCACGAGGTACATTGCCAGGCCGTAGATCAGGAGCACCGCTAGCAGCAAGCCGAGGATGGGGCCCGCCGCCGCCGCGTGGAGTGCCTGCTGGTCTTCCCGCCCACGGGCCAGCCGCTCGACCCACGGGAATAGCTCCCAGGCGTGGCTGGGGCGCGCCGCCTTGATATCGCGCGCGACGCCCAGCAGCAGGGCGTACAGCCCCAACGTCGCCGCGGCGCAGGCCACCGCCCCAAGCAGCCTCGAGCGGCTCACTGATGCCCCCTACACGCGTCCGTACATTCCCTCGTGGAGACGATGTCCCACCCCCGGCGCAGCACAGCTACCATACCTTGCCCAAGCCCCGCGAGTCTCCACCTCCTGGCCGCGGTTCCTACGCGCTCGTGGTACAAACTGCGGGTGGTCCCCACGAGCGATGGTCAGCGTTACGTCGACCTTCACGTCCACACGACCTGGTCCGATGGGCGCTGGACTCCCCGCCAGGTCGTGGCTGAGGCGGCCGCGTTGGATCTGGCCGCGATCGCGGTGACCGATCACGACGTCCTCGGCGGCCTCGCCGAAGCCGAAGTGGCCGCGCGCGAGCTCGGCGTCGAGATCCTGGCCGGCGTCGAGCTGACGGCCGATTGGGACGGACGGACGGTCCACATCCTCGGCTACGGCATCAATCCGGAGCACGAGAGATTGCGGGCGGCGCTCGAGCGCGGGCGGCAGTTGATGGGCGACCATGTCGACCGCGTCCTGAGCGCGGTCCGGGCGGCCGGCGAGAACCTGACCGTCGCCGACCTGGGCAAGTACCGCGCTCGCTACGCCGGCGGCGCGTCGCTCGTCCTGGCGATGGTCGAGCGCGGCGTGCTGAAGCGCGCGGCCAACGGCGCCGCGCTGCTGCGGTTGGCGACCCGGGAGCCGCGGGCGTACACCGCCGTCGAGGCGATTGGCCTGATCCACGGCGCCGGCGGCGCCGCCAGCCTGGCGCACCCCGTCCGGATCCGTCGCGATCGCCCGCTCCTTGACGCAACTGACCTCGCGCCGCTCGCGGCGGCCGGGCTCGACGCGATCGAAGTCTGGCAGATCGTCCACGGTCGCGCGGAGCGGCAGCACTACGCGGCGGTCGCCGACGAGCTCGACCTCCTCGTC
>JACDBR010000230.1 GCA_013694825.1 Solirubrobacterales bacterium | reverse complement strand
GTCAGGACGAGCTCGAGCCGCCCCTCGGCCGAGAGCGCGCGCTCGCGGATCCGCTCGAGCGAGCGTACGCCGAGGTGGGCCCGGACCGGAACTGAGACGAGCAGCGCCGCAGGCGCCGACGTGGCGGCAGGCGGGTCGGCGATCTCGATCCGGTGGTCGGCCTCGCAGATCCGCTCGAGCACGGCGCGGCCGGGGTGCTCGCTCGGTACGCGAAGCGTGACCGCAAGCTCGCTGAGATCGTTCGTGAGCGCCGCGTCGAGCGCCTCCAGCACCTCGGTGATCGGCTCATCACCCACCCGCAGCTCGACCAGCACGTGCAGCGGCGAAGCGGTCGCCTCGGTTTCGGACTCGCTGGCCATCGGGGCGGCCGATCGTAGCGGGGGTTCGGGCATATCCTTCGGCGCCCGTGAGCCGCGCTCCCAGCCCCAGAGTCGACGAAGCACCGAAGCTGACCGCGGCCAACCGCGGCTCCGGGCTGGCGCTCGACGACCCGCTGCCGCTGCGGGTCGGCTTCGCCGGGCGGCTCGGCCGGGAATTGCTCGGCTCGCGCGTCGAGGCGGTCAACGTGGCCCCCGGGCCGAGCTCGAGGAACGGCGACTCGCGGGCCGATGCATCTGCCTCCCCGGTCCCCTCGGGTAGCTTCGACGCGCTCGTCATCGACCCCGACGCCGGCGGGCTCACCCGCGCCGAGTTGGAGCGAATCGTCGCCCTCGCGCGCGAGTCGGGCGCGACCGTGGTCGGGCTCGACCCGGGTGGGGGGGAGCTCGCCTGGGAGGGCCTCGAGCAGATCAGCCTCGGCAACCCGCGCGCCGGTGCAGCGCAGGCGATCAAGGCGCCGCCTCCGCTCGATCCCAAGCTCTGGGGGCCCGTGCGCTTTCAGCGAGACGACGTCGCGGGCTACCTCGCCGTCGCCCGCAAGGGCTCGGCCAAGAAGGGGATCCGCCAGGCGCGTGGACTGCTCGCCTCGGGGGGCCTCGAGGAGCCCGTCCTGCTGCGCTGCTCGAACCGCAACGTCTCGCTGCCGCGCGGCGTGCTCGCCGGACCGCCGCTCGGGGGCGCCCCGAAGCCAATCCTCAAGCTCGCCCACAAGCGCCTCGGGGTGCTCGACCATCCCGGCTTCCACGCCTCCGAGTGGGAGCGGTCGGGCTGGATCGTCAGGCTCTGCGCCGCCGGGGTGCCGGTCGTCGCCGCCGAGATCTCCGCCGAGCTCGCCGAGCTGCTGGGCGAGGAGTTGACCACGCTGCTGCGCGACCTCTCCCCCCGGGATCTCACCGACCTCGACGACCGCGAGCGGATCTCGGTGGCGCTGCGCCGGGTCGCGCTGCGCGACCACTCCGTGGAGGCTCGGTGGCGTCAGATCGCTGCGCTGGCCGGAATCGATCTGCCGCCGCGGCCGCTCGTCTCGGTGATCCTCGCCACCCGCCGCGAGGAGTGGCTCGCCCACGGGCTCGGACAGGTGCTGCGCCAGAACTACGAGCCGCGTGAGCTCGTCGTCTGCCTGCACGGCGACGGCTTCTCCGAGGGGGTCGAGGACGAGGTCCGGCAGGTCGCGGGGGCGGAGACCAAGATCGTCCGCGCCGGCGAGCCGCTGACGCTCGGCGACGTGCTGAACGCCGGGATCGAGGTATCCGAGGGTCAGCTGATCAGCAAGATGGACGACGACGACTACTACTCCAACGACCACCTCTGGGACCTGGTGCTGGCGCTCGAGTACGCCGGCGCCGACCTGACGGGAAAGGCGGCCGAGTTCGTCTACCTCGACGAGATCGACGTCACGGTTCGCCAGGTGAGCCACGACGTCGATACCCGACTCGCCGGCGGCGGGATGATGGCCCGCCGAGCGGCGCTCGTCGAGCAGGGGGGCTGGCCGCAGCGCACCCGGGGCGAGGACCTGGCGCTGATCCGGATGTTTGCCGGAAACGACCGCGCGGTGATCCGGGTGCCGCCCCACGGCTACATCCTCAACCGGCACGGCCGCGACCACACCTGGCGCCCGGCGATCGACTACTTCCTGTTTCGCTCCGAGCAGCAGTGGCGCGGCCTGCGCTTCGACGAGACCGCAATCGACGAGCAGCCGCGGGCGAGCGTCGGGCTGCCGGTCGCGCGGTAGCGGAGGGCCTCTGGCCGCGACTTTGCCGGGCATGGACCGGTCAACTCGCGACTCTGCGACAAGCCACCCCCTCCAGGTGCCTACGAGCCCTGCGAGACCTCGGAGCCGACCGGGTAGCCGAGCTCGCGCAGGCGGTCGCCGGCGATGCGCTCGAACTCGGCCAGCTCTTCCGGCGGGATGTCGTTTCGCCAGCGGTCGATCCTGGCCGGGTCGGGGGGGCGCGAGACGTTCTCCATGATCTTCTTGCGCTCCTCGGTCGAGACGACGCGCCCGTCCTGGGCTACCTCCTCGGGCGGCGTCTCGAGGGCGATCCGCTCGTCGACGTACTCGTAGTAGCGGACCATGCGGTCGTTCCACGGCAGCTCGGCGAACTCGGCGATCCGCCGCAGCTCGGGCTCGGGGTCGCGCACCAGGTCCTCGTAGCGGACCTCGATGTAGTGGTCGAGTCCCTTTGCCTTCTCGCGTGCCTCATCGATCCGGTCGACCCAGAACTGAGCCGCATCGGGGAAGCTGTCGGGGCCGAACCACAGGTCCTTGATCGAGAGCCCGACCGCGCGCCCGTCGCGCACCAGGTGGATGAAGCGAGCCTCCGGGAGGACCTCCTGGATGACGTCCATCTTTCGCACGTAGAAGGGGGTCTTGTCGCCCCAGCGCGGCTTGCCGATCTTCTCGGCGTACATCTCGTAGAAGACGCGCACCGCGTCACCGAGCTCCTGCGGCTCGCGCCCGCGCACGCGGGCCGAGAATTGATCCGCGTCGAGGTGGAAGTCGGGCCAGCGCTTATGAGTGGTGACGACCTCGATGTAGGTCTCGACCGAGTTCTCACCGCGGCGCGGGCGCTTGGACTTGCGCCAGCGCTTGTAGGCCTGGGTGACGAAGTAGGTCTCCGGCGGGATCGCCAGGTCGGGGTGCGCGTCGAGCATCAGCCGCAGCATCGTCGTGCCCGAGCGGGGGGCGCCGACGACGAACGGGACGGGCGTGCGAGAGCTCGGCGCCTGATCGGAAGCCTCGCGACCTGCCGGCGCGGATGCATCGGCGCCGTCGGAGGGGGTCGAGTCGCGTCCGAGCACCCGATCTATCAACGAGGGTCGAGCCACGGGCGCGGAGTGTAGGGAAACCGAAGGCCGTCGATGGGCCCTCCGAGCGGCCCGTCGAGGGCTGGCTCGGAGCGCTCTCTGCCACACTCTCGCGCTCGATGAAGGCCGAGGAGGAGAACGCCGGAGAGCGCGACCGGGCCCACCCCGTCAAGGCGGAGACCGCCGGGGCCGGGGGCGGCGGAGGGACCGGGAGCGCCGAAGGGACCGGGAGCGCCGAAGGGACCGGGGGCGCCCGAGGGACCGGGGGCGGCGGACGGAAGCACAAGTTGATCCCGGCGCCGTTCATCGTCGGCGTGGCGCGCTCGGGCACCACGCTGCTGCGAATGATGCTCGACGCGCACCCCGACCTGGCGATCCCGCCCGAGACCCACTTCCTGCCACGGCTGATCCGACTCTCCGAGGAGCTCAAGGAGCAGGACGTCCCGGAGCCCGAGTCGAGACGCGCGATCCGCGACTTTCTCGTCTCCCATCCGCGCTGGGATGACTTCGGCCTCTCGAAGCACGAGTTCGACGAGCGGCTCGAGCAGGAGCCGAGGTTCAATCCCCGCTGGGTCTCGCGGGCCTTCTATGAGGCCTACGCCAAGCAGCACGGCAAGCCGCGTTGGGGTGACAAGACGCCGGCCTACATCGGCAAGATGATCCAGATCCACGAGACGCTGCCGGAAGCGCGCTTCATCCACCTGATCCGTGACGGCCGCGACGTCGCGCTGTCGCTGAGCGAGGTCCAGTGGGGCACCGACGACGCCCGCACGGCGGCGCTGCGCTGGAAGGAGGAGATCCGAACCGCCCGACGCCGGGCCCGCTCCAACATGCAGCCCCGCTTCTATACCGAGCTGCGCTACGAGGACCTCGTCGCCGAGCCCGAACGCCGGCTTCGGAAGGTGGTCGAGTTCATCGACCTGCCGTGGGATGAGGCGATGCTCTCCTACCACCTGACGGCCGAGGAGCGGATGCGCGAGGTCGCCCGCGACCTCAGCGGCGAGGGCGGTACGACGATCAGCGCCGACGCCCGCGCGCGCCAGCACTCACTGGTCTCCGAGCCGCCGCAGACGAATCGCTCGGGCCGCTGGAAGACCGAGATGAGCACCGCCGATCGCGAGGTCTTCGAGTCGGTAGCCGGCAGGATGCTAGAGCGGCTCGGCTACGAGGTCGAGAATCCGGGCAACGAGGGCAACTCCGAGGGCGACGACGAGGTGGGCGACGACTAGCCGGCCTCTGAGGGCGGCGAGGCAGACGAGGAGACGCGGAGCTAGCCGCCTGAAGACCCAGCGAACACGGGGAACTCGGTGTGATCGACGTAGAGGCCACAGGCCTGTCGCAGGGAAACGACCTGGGGCCTGTCGGAAGGCCGCGTTGCCGCTAGATCACCCACCCAGGTGCGGCGAGAAGCGCCCACCGCCTGCTCGAGGCCCGTCGGCTCATCGGAGCTGATCGTCACCCTCACCGGCCGGTTGCCCCTCACCTGGACCTGACCTGCAGGCCAGAACGAGCCGCCGCCTTTTTCAGTCAGGTACATGCCCGCGAGTGAGGCCGGGAGCTCGACCGACTGCCCGCCCGCCTCGACCACGATGTCGACCTGGCTCGCGTATTGCAACGAGAGATCCCAGATCCCGGGCGCGAGCTCGAAACGCCGACTCACGCTCCCGGGTGCCTCGAGTTGTGTGCTAGAGCGCCAGCCGTCCCGATCGGCATAGACCTGCCGGATTACGGTCGTCGGGTAGCCCACCAGGGCTTCGAGCGGGGTCGCTGCGCCGCGTGAGGGGCCGGTCTCTCCGAGCGCCTCGTCGTCGGACGGATCGGCCTTGGACTCCGGCTCGGTCTCGAACTGCGCGACGACATCGTCGGCGTCGGTGCCTGGAGGACATTCCAGGATCCTGGCCGCCATGCCGCCCTCGTTGAGCACCAGCTGAGCAGGTGTCTCGCCCTCTCGCCGCCAGAGCACGAAGCCGGCGGTACGCTCGACCTCCTCCCAGTTCGGCGGTGGGGTCGATCCGTACTCGCCGGCGCTCGTGATCGCCCAATCGAAGCGGTCCATGCGGGCGGGCTCGGTGGTGTCGAAGTCGACCGGATCGCCCTGCTGCCATGCCTTCTGCGGGCGGGCTGAGACCTCGGGTGCGAAGTAGCCGCCCGGGCTCTCGGCGAGCGTGCCACGAAGCCAGTAGGTGCCGAAGCGGTCCACCCCGAGGAAGAGCAGCGGATCGCCCGCGGCGACATCAGCGAGGTGCTCGAGCTCCCCGCCACGCTCCTGGAAGCCGACCGGCGCAGCGCGCAATGCCAGCAGGGTCGACACGCCGGCGGCCAGCATGAAGACGACCGCCAAGGCGCCGAAGGCGAGCCGTGGCCCGCGACCTCGCCCGCCCGTGCCCGGCGCGCGCAGCCCGCGCATCGTCACCAGCATCAACAGCGGCGCGAGGATCG
>JACDBR010000224.1 GCA_013694825.1 Solirubrobacterales bacterium | reverse complement strand
CACCTCGGCGGCCGCCCCGGAGGCCGCGATCGCTCGAGCGCGGCGCTCGATCACGCGGTCGAGCTCGTCTCGCTCGAGCGTGATCCCGACCATCACCGCCGGCCGGCGCAGGCGCTCGGTCCAGAGGCCCTTGCTGATGGCGTGGGGCTCGATTCCCGCCGCCAGCAGCTCGCTGCTGCGGGCGATCCGCTTGCGGTCATTGGGATGCGTCGCTGCCCGTAGCCGCTCTGGCAGCTCGGCGTGCAGGGCCGAGCTGCCGCGCTCGCGCAGATCGGCCTCGACGTGTGCGCGGAGCTCGGGGTCGACGGGCGGGCGCAATTCGAGCTCGGCCAGCGCCGCGCGCATGTAGAGGCCGGTGCCGCCGACCACGATCGGCCGCCGGCCGGACCCGATCGCGGCGTCGATCTCTTCGTGTGCGAGCCGCGCGAAGCGCCCGGCGCTGAACTCCTCGGTGACGGCGGCGACCCCGACCAGCCGGTGCTCGAGACCGCTCCGCTCCTCGGCGCTCGGAGCCCCACTCAGCTCCTCGAGCCCACGGTAGACCTGGATCGAGTCGGCGCTGATCGCGACCGGGTCCTGACCCCGGGCGCGCAGCAGCCCAGCCAGCTCGACCGCTACCGCGGTCTTGCCGACCGCGGTCGGGCCGAAGATCGCGATCAGAGGCGGCTCGGCGGCCATCGATCCGCGCGCCGGCTCGGCGGCCCCAGCCGGCCTAGCCGACTCGCGAGAGCAGCCGCTCCTGGCCGACGAGGGTCATCGAGCTGGCCGACTCGACCTCGACCTCGATGATCTCGCCCGCCGCGGCCGTGCCCTCGAAGTTGACCATCTTGTTGTGCCGGCTTCGGCCTCGGAGCCGCGACGCGTCGTGGCGCGAGCTGCCCTCGACTAGGACCTCGACGTTGCGACCGACGAACCGTTGAGCCCGCTCCTTGGCGCGTGCCTGGACGAGCTCGACCAGCCTCGCCATGCGCTCCTTCTTCACCGCGTGTGGGACCTGATCGCCCAGCGTCGCCGCCTCGGTGCCGCGGCGCGGCGAGAAGACGAAGGTGAAGGCACCGTCGTAGCCGACCTCGTCGACAACCGTCAGCGTCTGGGCGAAGTCCTCCTCGGTTTCGCCGGGGAAGCCGACGATGACGTCGGTGGTGAGCGCGCAGTCGGGCAGCAGCTCGCGGATCTGCGCCACCCGGTCGAGGTAGCGCTCGCGACCGTAGGTCCGGCGCATCGCCTTCAGGATTCGAGTCGATCCCGACTGCAGCGGCAGGTGGATGTGCTCGCATACCGAGGCGCACTCGGCGTGGGCGGCGATCACGTCGGAGCGCATGTCCTTGGGATGTGGGCTCGTGTAGCGGATCCGCTCGATTCCCCTGACGCCGTCGAGCGAGCGCAGCAGCTCGGCGAAGCTCGTCCTCGCCTCGCGCGGGAGGTCGCGGCCGTAGGAGTTGACGTTCTGGCCCAGCAGCGTGATCTCGCGCACCCCGTCGGCGGCCAGGGAGCGCACCTCGTCGACCAGCTCGAGCGCGCCGCGGCTGATCTCGCGGCCGCGGGTAGAGGGGACGATGCAATACGAGCAGCGGCAGTTGCAGCCCTGCGATATCTGGACCCAGGCCTGGAACTCGCGCCCGCGCTTCATCGGCAGGTGCCCGGTCACGTCCTCGAACTCGAAGTAGCCCTGGGCCGAGAGGGAGTCCTGGGTCAGGAACTCGGCCAGGCGGCCCACCTGGCCCGGCCCAAAGGCGACATCGACGAATGGGAAGCGCTCGAAGACCTCATCCTTGACCGACTGTGCCCAGCATCCGCCGACCCCTACCACCCGATCGGGCCGCTCCGCCTTCAGCCGCTTGGCCTCGCCGAGGTGGGCGATGAAGCGCTGATCGGCGGACTCGCGGATCGAGCATGTGTTGAACAGGATCAGGTCGGCCTCGGAGCGCTCGGCGGCTTCGGAGTAGCCGAGCGACTCGAGCATCCCGCGCATCCGCTCGGAGTCGTGCTCGTTCATCTGGCACCCGAACGTGGTCACGTGGTAGCGGCGCGCCACCCTCGCCCCCGTCAACCGTCGGCGCCGCCGACCTCGGCGAGGTAGGCGACGAGCGCCTCGAGCTCCTCCGGCGAGAGCTCGGCCTCATAGTCGGCGGGCATGATGTCGGCGGAGAAGCCCGGCTCGACGAAGTCGTTTGGATCGATGATCGCTGTGCGAACGAACTCCACCGTCTTGCCCTGGAGAGCATCGTCGAGGCTGGGCCCGACCTGGGCGGTCGTGCCGGCATCCGACAGCGAATGGCACTGGCCGCAGCCATAGCCGACGAAGACCTCGGCGCCGTCGATGCTGGTCGTCGGCTCCTCTGCGCCCCCCTCCTCCTCGGCGGCGAGCTCGGCCTCGAAGGCCTCGAGCTCCTCCTCGCCGTTGAGGACGGCAAAGAAACCCGTTGCCACGACGATGATCGCTGCGCCGGCCAGCATCCCGCCGAGCGCCCGTGAGGAGCCCGGGAACTTCTCGGAGCGAAGCCCGAGGAAGGACGTGACCAGCGCCAGCGCAACCAGCGTCCCGCCGAGGATGTAGAAGATCGTGGCGGTATCCATGCGGCCGCGATCCTATAGACCGCGAGCGGCGGCTCTCAGGTCGCGATCGCGGTCGCGCGGCTCTCTCGGATCACGGTGATCCGGATCTGCCCCGGGTAGTCGATCTCGCGCTCGATCGCCGCGGCTACCTCCTTGGAGATCAGCGCGGCGCTCTCGTCGTCGACCTTGCCCGGGTCGACGATGACCCGCACCTCGCGGCCGGCGCGCATCGCGAACACCCTCTCGACCCCGTAGTGGCGCTCAGCGATCTGCTCGAGGTCATGCAGGCGCGCGACGTACTGCTCGAGCGCGTCGCCTCGGGCGCCGGGGCGTGCGCCCGAGACGGCGTCGGCTGTCTGGACGATCACCGCCTCGACCGTGCGTGGCTCGACCTCGTTGTGGTGCGCCTCGATCGCGTGCGCGATCGCCTCCGACTCGCCGCAACGGCGAGCCAGGCGAGCGCCGACCTCGGCGTGGGCTCCGCCGGCCTCGTGACTCACCGCCTTGCCGATGTCGTGAAGCAGCGCGGCACGCCGGGCCGTCGGCACCGACGCCCCGAGCTCTTCGGCGATCATCGCCGCCAGGTGGGAGCACTCGACCAGGTGGTCGAGGACGTTCTGGCCGTAGCTGGTGCGGTAGCGCAGGCGGCCCAGCGTCTCGAGCAGATCGGCGTGCAGGCCGTCGACATGGGCGTCGAGCGCGGCCCGCTCGCCTTCCTCACCGATCTTCTCGTCGATCTCTCGCCGGGCGATCTCGTAGGTCTCCTCGATTTGTGCCGGATGAATGCGCCCGTCAGCGATCAGGCGCTCGAGGGTGAGCCGCGCGATCTCGCGCCGGACCCCGTCGAAGCTCGAGAGGGTGACCGCTGATGGGGTCTCGTCGATGATCACATCGACGCCCGTCAGCTTCTCTATCGCGCGGATATTCCGCCCCTCGCGACCGATGATGCGTCCCTTCATCTCGTCGCTCGGCAGCTCGACCAGCCGGGTCGTCGTTTCGCTGGCGTGGCGCGCGGCCAGCCGCTGACTGGCCACCGCCAGGATGCTGCGGGCGCGGCGGTCGGCATCGCGCTTGGCCTCCGCCTCGACCTCCATCACCCGCAGGCCGGCCTGGTGGCGGGCCTCGTGCTCTACGTCAGCGAGCAGCATCTGCTTGGCTTCGAGCGCGCTCAAGCTCGACAGGCGCTCGAGCTCGCGACGCTGTACCTGCTTCGCGCGCTTGAGCTCGGCAGTCTGGTGCTCGAGATTGCGCTCGCGGTCGGCGATCGCCTGGCTGCGGCGCTCGATGTCCTCACGCGCGATCTCCTGGGCACGAGCTTCGTGCAGGGCGCGCTCCTCCAACCGCACCACCTCCTCGCGGCGAACGCGGAGGTCTTCGCGGGCATCGGCCAGCCCCTGCTCGGCCGCGGCGAAGGACTCTGCCGACGCTGCCTGTCTTGCGATCGGCGACGGCGCGACGGGTGGGGCTGGTGACGGCGAGGTGGCAGCGGACGGCAGTGGCGCAGCCGGCGCCGCGGGGTTGGCGGGCGGATCGGTTCGCACGGATGCTGGAGCTTGGGTCGCGACGGGCGAGGCTGGCGCCGGTATCCCTGCAGGGCTAGCCGCCGGGCCGCCGTCGTGGGTCTCCGGACCGACCGTCGGCTCGGGGGCCTCAGATCGCTCGTCACCGTGCGCCGGCGCGGGGTCGAGCGGGCGCTCCGTAGCAACCCCCTTGCCTCCTCGACGCCATGCTCGGAAGGGGCCGGCTGGCTTCATCGCTTCCTCTCCCCGGCCCGAGGGCCGGTCCGCCGATGTCTGCGAGCGCCGTGACGCTCGGCGGCCGGCCGACCCGATGTACCCGTGTTACCGCTTCTCGCTGCCCGGCGGCGTGCCATCCGTACGCCGCGAGCCGTTGTCCCCGCGCCCGGACCGCGCTAGAAGCGGCCCTCCCAGGCGCCGTCGAGCGACGTCCCGGTGTTCAGTTCACGATGGCCTTTCAAGCCGAAGATCATTGGCGAATGCTGGTCTTTCGAGTTCATGGGCGACACGAGCCGCTCTCCACGATCGTAGTCGCACCGCCCCTGGCCCGCAACCGGATGGCGGACGCCTTTCGTGGAGCGCCGCCCGCGGCAGCGCGGCCGCTCACTCGGGTGCGAGGACGGCGGCGCGGCGCACGGCCTCGTAGCAGAGCTCGAGCTCGAAGCCGCGGCGAGACAGGAAGCCGAGCGCCCTAGCTCGCGCGGCGTCGGTCTCGAGCTCACCGCCACGTTCGCCCAGCAGCGCGACGGCGCGCTCGAGCTGTTCGTCGCGCGACTCCGGCTCGACCGCGGCATCGATCGCCGCCGGCCGGATCCCGTGGTCGGCCAGCGCCTGGCGGATCCGTTCGGGCCCCCAGCCACTCAGCGTCCGCTTATCCTCAGAGAACAGGCGCGCGTAGCGCTCGTCGTCAAGTCCGCTGATCTCGATCAGCCGCGCGACGACCTCGTCGACGACCGGCTCCGCGAAACCCCGCGCGGCGAGCAGCTCACGCATCTCGGCCTCCGAGCGCTCCCGTCGGCCGAGCGCGCCCACGGCCCTGCCGAAGGCCTCCTGAACGTCCTCCTCGCCCAGCTCGGTGGCGGTCGCCCGGTCGGGCATCCGCCTATGCCGCCTCGCGCTCCGGCTCCTGAGCCAGAGCCACCTCGCCTGCGCTGCCTGCCTCGCCGGCGTCTCCCGCCCCGGTGGAATTGGTCGTCCCAGCGGACTCGTCGGACGCGGGCTGATCGCGCAGGCCAAGGACCTCCAGGACCTTGCTCTCGATCTCGTCACGGATCTCGGTGTTCTCGGCTAGGAACGCCTTCGTGTTGATGCGGCCCTGGCCAAGCCGCAGCTCGCCGTAGGAGAAGAACGAGCCCGACTTGCGGACCAGGTCGTGCTCCAGGGCGAGGTCGAGAATCGAGCCCTCGGCGGAGATCCCCATCCCGTACTCGACGTCGAACTCGGCCTGGCGGAAAGGCGCCGCGACCTTGTTCTTGACGACCTTGACCCGGACCCGGTTGCCGACGGCCTCGGTGCCGTTCTTTAGCGTCTCGATACGGCGGATGTCGAGCCGCTGGGAGGAGTAGAACTTCAGCGCCCGGCCACCCGGCTGGGTCTCGGGGCTACCGAAGCTGACGCCGATCTTCTCGCGGATCTGGTTCGTGAACAGGCAGACGGTCTTGGCCCGGTTCAGGTTGCCGGCAAGCTTGCGCAGCGCTTGCGACATCAGCCGCGCCTGCAGACCGACCTGCTGGTCGCCCATCTGCCCCTCGAGCTCGACCCGCGGCGTCAGCGCCGCCACCGAGTCGATCGCGACGACGTCGACCGCGCCGGAGCGCACGAGCACGTCGACGATCTCGAGTGCCTGCTCCCCATAGTCGGGCTGCGAGACCAGCAGCTCGTCCGTGTTGACGCCGATCCGGCGCGCGTAGGCGGGGTCCATCGCGTGCTCGGCATCGACGAAGGCGCAGACCCCACCGCGAGCCTGCGCCTGAGCGATGATGTGGTAGATCAGCGTCGTCTTGCCCGACGACTCCGGGCCGAAGATCTCGACGATCCGCCCACGCGGGACGCCACCCACGCCGAGCGCCAGGTCGAGCGAGAGGGCACCGGTCGGGATCGTCTCGACCTCGACCGTCGCGTCGGCGCCCAGCTTCATCACCGAGCCCTGGCCGAACTGGCGCTCGATCTGCGTCAAAGCGGCCTGCAGCGCGCCTTCGCGGGCCTTCGTCTCCTTCGGGTCGGTCGACCTGAAGCTCGCAAGTCCGTTGCTGCTCGTGATGTTCGTGGGGCTGGTCATCTCGTCAATCACCTCTTGGTCGGGGTCCCGCTTCTCAAGCCGCCTGCGCGCCCGGCAGCTCAAGCCCGGCCAACGGCTCGTACACCGCGCCTGCGGGCCGCAATCTCGAACGGTAAAGCGTGGCCCGGACGGCATGAAAGCGTTCCAGAACCGCATTCGGAAGCGGCGTCAGCGGCTGCTCGAGCTGCGCGGGCCGGCGATGGCCGCGGCGCTCGGGGCGCATTCTGGCGAGCGTCACGTGCGGCCAGAACGCTCGCTCCTCGAGCTTGTAATGGCCGGCCTCGGCAAGCCGTTCGGAAAGCTCGGCCTGAAGCCCGACCGCTGCCTCGCTGACCGCGCTCGCGACGAGCAGCCTGGGACGGCGCGGCGGGATCGGAACCGGATCGGGTTGTAGCTCGAGGCTCACCGGGCGGGGGGTGAAGGAGAGCGCGATCGCTCCGATCTCCCCCACCGCTTCGGCTGCGACGTGGCCGAGGAAGCAGAGCGTGACGTGGAGCGCCTCGCGC
>JACDBR010000210.1 GCA_013694825.1 Solirubrobacterales bacterium | reverse complement strand
GGATGATGGGCCCGTCGGCGAGCGGGTCGGAGAAGGGAATCCCGAGCTCGACGAGGTCGGCGCCCGAGTCGGCGTAGGCCCTGGCGACCGCGAGGGAGCCCTCGAGGTCCGGGTACCCCGCCATCAGGTAGGGCATGAGCGCGGCGCGGCCCTCCTCGCGCGCCGCCGCGAACGCCTTCGCGATCCGCTCGACGCCGCCGCGCTCGGCCGACGGCGCGTCAGCCATCAGCCATCCAGCTCGTCGAGCCCCGCGGTCGCCTCGGCCATGTCCTTGTCGCCCCGGCCGCTCATCGTGACGACGTCGAAGCCGAACTCGGGGGTGAAGCAGACCGGGCTCGACGGCGTCTCGGCGACTCGGCGATCGGCGTCGGCGAGCAGCCAGGCGATCGCGTGGGCCGACTCGAGCGCCGGGATGATCCCCTCGAGACGCGAGATCTCGCGAAACGCGCGCAGCGCCTGCTCATTGGTGACCGACTCGTAGCGGGCTCGTCCCGTATCGCGCAGGTGGGCGTGCTCGGGGCCGACGCCCGGATAGTCGAGCCCGGCGGAGATCGAATGGGCCTCCTGGATCTGGCCGTCCTCGTCGGCGAGCACGGAGGACAGCGCACCGTGCAGGACGCCGGTACGCCCGGCGCCGAGCGAGGCACCGTGCCGCGGTGTATCGAGCCCCTCGCCACCCGCCTCGACGCCGATCAGCTCGACCCCCGGCGTGTCGAGGAAGGCGTGGAAGCTGCCGATCGCGTTCGAACCGCCGCCGACGCAGGCGATCACGCGACTCGGCGGTCCGCCCTCGGCGTCGGCGGCCTGCTCGGCGATCTCCACGCCGATCACGCTCTGGAGGTCGCGCACCAGCGCCGGATAGGGCGCCGGACCGACCACCGAGCCGATCACGTAGTGGCTTCGATCCGAACTCGTCACCCAGTCGCGGATCGCGGCGCTGACCGCCTCCTTAAGCGTCCGCGCGCCGGCCTCGACCGGCGCCACCTCGGCGCCGAGCAGTCGCATGCGCTCGACGTTCGACGCCTGGCGGCGCATGTCCTCGGTTCCCATGTAGACGACGCACTCGAGCCCGAGCAGAGCGCAGGCCGTGGCGGTCGCGACCCCGTGCTGGCCGGCGCCGGTCTCGGCGATCACCCGCGACTTGCTCATCCGCTTGGCGAGCAGCGCCTGGCCGACGGCGTTGTTGATCTTGTGCGCGCCGGTGTGGGCGAGGTCCTCGCGCTTCAGATACACGCGACGGCCGAGCCGCTCCGAGAGCCGGTCGGCGCGGTAGAGCGGCGTCGGTCGGCCGACGTAGGTGCGAAGCAGGCGGTCGAGCTCGGCGAGGTACTCCGGATCGTCCCTGGTCTCGGCCCAGACGACTGTCAGCTCGTCGAGCGCGCTCATCAGCACCTCGGGGACGAAGCGCCCGCCGTAGGGCCCGAACCGCTCCTCGATCGTGCTGCTCATCCGGGAGCCTCGCGCGACGGGGTCTCGCCGCCGACCAGCACCTCGCGCTCGGGCGCGTCGCGATCGAGCTGCGGCTCCGGAGAACGCAGCCCTGCCCCAGCGGCGTTGGCGCGCTCGAAAAACTCCCGCAGCTTCGCCTCCGACTTGACTCCGGGCGAGCTCTCGACGCCGCTCGCGACGTCGACCGCGTAGGGACGCACGACGCCGATCGCCTCGGCGACGTTCTCAGGCGTCAGCCCCCCGGCGAGGATCGTCGGGGCCTTGGAGCGATGACGACCGGCGAGGCCCCAGTCGAAGCTCTCGCCGCTGCCACCGCGCGCCGGGGTGTAGGCGTCGAGCAGATGAAAGTCGGTGCGGTAGGTGGCCGCGGCCTGGACATCGGCGCCGCTCCTCACCCCGAGCGCCTTGATCACCTTCGCGCCCGTGCGCCTGGAGACCTCACGGCAGAACGCGGGGCCCTCGTCGCCGTGGAGCTGGACCATCGCCAAGGAGAGGTCCTCGACCGCACTTCGGACCTCGCCGAGCGTCGGGTTGACGAAGACCCCGACGATCTCAGCGCGGCGGCGAAACGCCGCCGCGATCTCGGCGGCCTCCTCGGGTGGGCAGTACCTGGGGCTCTCGTCCCAGAGGTTGAGCCCCAGCGCCCAGGCGCCGAGCCCGGTCGCCGTCTCGGCGTCCTCGGGCCGCGTGATGCCACAGATCTTGACGCGCATCGTCCACCGAACGATAGGGGCGCGCGCGGGGACCACCGAGCGCACGGCCGGGTGGTCCACCGCCGCCGGAGAGCTCAGGCGAGCGAGGTCGCCGTCTGCTCCATCAGGTCGAGCGCCTCCTGGAGGCCACCCTCCATGCCGGTCGACAGGATCATGTCGCGCTCCTCCTTGTTCGCGACCTCCATCAGGATGGTGAGCGTCGTGCGGTCGTCGTTCTCCTCGAAGGTCACGGTGTTGATCGCGCCCTCGCCGTCGGGGCCGCCGGGCTCCGGCGCGCCCTCGTAGATCTCCGTGTGGACGATCCGCTCGTCGGGGGCGATCTCGCGGTAGACGCCATTGAACGCGACCTCGAACCCCTCGTTCGCCGTCATCGCGAAGCGATAGCGACCGCCGACTTCGAGGTCTACGTCGCAGACGGTCATCTCGCCGCGTAGACCGCTCCACCACTGTCGGATCAGCTCGGGCTCGGTGTAGGCCCGGTAGACCAGGTGCCTGGGAGCGTCGAACTCGCGCTCGATCAGGATCTGATCGTCGGCCGGTGTGGTGATCACCGCGGAACCCTTAGTCGTCGGCATTGTCTTCCTCCTCTGTCTTCAGCTCTTCGAGCACGCCCTCGAGGGCGTCGAAGCGCTCGTTCCACGTCCGCTCGAAGCCGCCCACCCAGTCGTGGATCTGCTCGAGCGGGCGTCCGTTGATCCGGTACATCCGCTGCCGCCCCCGCTCTCGCACCTCGACCAGCCCGACCTCGCGCAGCACCCGGAGGTGCTTGGAGACCTGCGGCTGGCCGAGCTCGAGCGCCCCGACGAGGTCGTTCACCGGGCGCTCGCCCGTGACCAGGAGATCGAGGATCTCGCGTCGCCGCGGCTCGGCCACGGCGTTGAACGCGTCTGCGGTGGCGGCTGCCCTTGCCATGCCGGGCATTATATACCGATACCGGTATGTGTCAAGATTGCGGGCTGAACATTTGGCCGATGGCAGCCCGACCGCCGAGAGCTATGGCCCCGCCGGGCAGCCCGTCCTACGGGCCGCGCGAAGCCGCGCGAACTACGGCTCGCGCGGCAGGAAGTGCTCGCGCGTAGCTTCCTCGTCGACCGCGAGCTCCGCCAGGGCGCGCTCCGGGTCCTCGGCGCGCATCAGCGCCTCGCCGATCAGGACCGCGTCGACGCCGATCCGCTCGAGCTCCTCGAGCTCCTCGCGCGAGCGGTACCCCGACTCGGAGACGACGGTCTTGCCGGCCGGGACGTCGGTGATCAGCTCGTGCGTCAACCCGACGTCGACGCTGAGGTCGCGCAGGTCGCGGTTGTTGATCCCGATCACCTCGGCGCCGACCTCGAGCGCGGACTCGAGCTCCGGCTCGTCGTGGACCTCGACCAGGCAGTCGAGGTCGAGCGCGTGGGCCTCCTCCAGGAGGTAGGCGAGGTCGTCGCGGTCTAGCGCAGCGACGATCAGCAGCACTGCGTCGGCGCCGCCGGTCGCCGCCTCGAGCAGCTGGTAGGGGTCGACGATGAAGTCCTTGCGCAGGATCGGCAGGTCGGCGGCTCGACGCGCCTCCTCGAGGTCGGCCAGGGCGCCCCCGAAGCTCCGCTCCTCGGTCAGCACGGAGAGCGCCGCGGCGCCGCCACGCTCGTAGGCCTCGACGATCTCCGCAACCTCCGCGCCAGGACGAATCTCGCCGGCGCTCGGAGAGCGGCGCTTGAACTCGGCGATCAGCGAAAGGCCTGGGCGCGTCAGGGCCTCGCGGAAGGGTCGCTGGCCGTCGCGCTCGGAGAGTCGACCCCGAAGCACGTCCTCGGGAAGCTCACGGCGGCGGCGCTCGGCGGTGTCGCGCGAACCGGCGACCAGCTG
>JACDBR010000087.1 GCA_013694825.1 Solirubrobacterales bacterium | reverse complement strand
GTCTCGGCGGGCGTATCGGCGGCCACCGGATTTCGACCGGCCCAGCACTCGTACAGAGTCAGCGCGAGCGAGTAGACGTCAGAGGCCGGCTCGGCGCCCTGGCCGTCGGCCTGCTCGGGGGCCATGTAGGCGAGGGTGCCCACGACCTGCCCGTCCTCGGTCAGCGTCCGGGTGTCGCTGACTCGCGCGATCCCGAAGTCGAGCAGCTTGGCGCGGCGGCCGAGCGCCTCGTCACGGCGGACGAGGATGTTGGAGGGCTTGAGATCGCGATGGATGACGCCGCGGCGGTGAGCGTGCTCGAGCGCGTCGCACAGGCCGGAGCCGAGCTCGGCGATCTCGCGATCAGAAAGCGCTCCGCTCGCGCTGAGCTCGGCCAGGGTGCCGCCCTCGACGAGCTCGGACACCAACAGCGCCTCACCGTCTCGCTCTCCGAGCTCGTAGAGAGTGACGATCCCGGGGTGGTTGAGGCGTGCTGCGGCCTGCGCTTCGCGCATCACCCGGTCGGGCTCGCCCGCGTGCACCTGCTTGACGGCAACCTGGCGCTGCAGGCGCTCATCGAAGGCGCGGTGGACGGTCCCCATCCCGCCGGAGCCGATCTTCTCGAGGACCCGGAAGCGGCCGAGCAGGAGCTCGTCGTGCTCGATCGCCTCGGTCGCCGGCATCACTCGGCCAGGTTCGCCGCGCGCACGAGGGCTCCTGCCGAACACGGTTGAGCGACCCGCGCGCCCAATAGGGTGCTCCGAGAGGCTTTCCGCCGCGAGCGAGGGGAAACTTGCAGTACCTCGACGATCGAGACGACGGCCAGGGCGCCGCAGGCCGCAGGCCCTCGGGCGATCACCAGCGCCAGATCCTGCTCCGCCGGCTGCTTGCGCTCGGCGTCGGCGTCGTGATCGTGGTGCTGCTCGCCGTCGGGGTCAATTCCTGCCTCGATGCCCGCGCAGAGCGTGGCTTCGAGACCTACGTCAGCGAGCTCGAGGAGATCGTCGATGAGTCCAACCAGCTCTCGGAGAGCTTCTTCGAGCGCTTGACCGACCCGCCGCCGGATCTCGACGAAGTCAGCCTCAAGCCGCAGGTCGCCTCCGACCGCGGGACCGCCGAGAACGAGTTGACTCGGGTCGAGGCGCTCGACCCGCCCGACGAGCTCGCCGACGCCCAACTCGTGCTCGAGCAGGCGTTCACGCTGCGCCGCGACGCCCTGGCCGACATCGCCGAGCGAATCGCCGACGCGGTCGGCAGCGAGAACCGCGACGAGGCGCTGGAGGCGCTGGTTAGCGACATGGAGACGCTGCTGGCCAGCGACGTGCTCTACGAGCGTGCTCGCGGCGAGATCCTGGCCGTGCTCGAGGAACAGGGCCTGGCGGGCGACCTGCCGCAGAGCGAGTTCCTGCCGCCCGACTCGGTCGAGCAGTACCTCGACGCCGCGGGCCTGGCATCGCTCCTGAGCGGGATCGGCGGCGAGACGGCGGCGGGAGGCGGTCTGCACGGGCTCGGCCTGCTCCAGGTCAGCATCAACCCGAGCGGCAGCGCGCTGTCGGGCGACGGCCTCAACACGATCCCGCTCGAGGGCGGCGAGACGATCGTCGCCCAGGTCCAAAACCAGGGCGACTCGACCGAGCAGGAGGTCGGCGTCACCTACGAGCTGAGCGGCGCTTCGGGGACGAGCGAGGGCGAGGCGACGATCGCAAGCATCGAGGCGGGCGAGACGCTCGACGTGGAGATTCCGCTCTCGGCCGAGCCGGCGACCGGGGAGGAGCTGACGCTGACCGTTATGGCCGTCCCGGTCGAGGGTGAGGAGGTCGAGGACAACAACGAGCTCAGCTTCCCGATCGTCTTCGAGTGAGCCGACGGCCGCGGATCTCCTTCCTCGGGCCTCCGGGGACCTTCAGCGACGACGCCCTGCGGACCGCCGCCGCCGGCGCCGGCTTCGAGCCCGCGCCGGAGAGCTCGATCCTGGATGCGCTCAGAGCGGTGCGGTGCGGAGAGTCGACGCTGGCCCTCGTGCCGTTCGAGAACTCGACCGAGGGCTCGGTCCGCCCGACCCTTGACGCGCTCGCCTTCGACGTCGAGGGGATAGCGATCATCGGCGAGTACGACCACCCGATCTCGCTCAGCCTGATCGCTCGGGACGAGATCGCCCTGGAGGCGATCGGGGAGGTGGCCTCCCACCCCCAGGCGGCGGCTCAATGCGCTCGTTTCCTGCGCGCCAAGCTTCCCGACGCCCGAGTCGTCCCGGCTTCGAGCACCGCCGAGGCCGTCCGAAGCCTCCGTGGAGACGAGAGTGACGGGCGGGCGGCGCTAGGGGCGGCCTCGGCGGCTGAGATCTACGGCGCCACGGTCCTGGCCGAGGGCGTCGAGGACGACTCGACGAACCTCACACGCTTCGTCTGGATCGCGACGCAGGGCACGCCGCGGCGGGCGGGCGGGCTTTGGCGGACCACACTGATCTTTTCCGAGCTCGGCGAGGACCACCCTGGGGCGCTGGTCGACGCGCTCGTGGAGTTCTCCAGCCGCGGCGTCAACCTGACCCGGATCGAGTCACGCCCGCGCCGCGCCGGGCTCGGCAGGTACATGTTCTTCGTCGACCTGGACGGAGCCGCCGGTCAGCCGGGCGTCGACGAATCGATCCACGCCCTGCGCTCGAAGGCCGACTCGGTGCGCGTGCTTGGCAGCTACCCCGTTGGCGGCGTCGGGCTGCCCTGAGCTCGCGCGGACGTGGTTACGAGTCGTATCGAGCGCGCGGGGACAGGCGGTTGTTCTGGCATGATTCGGCGGTAGTGAGCCTCCAGATGGACTCTGAGGTAGCTCTCTCTGGTGCCGCGGGGCCCGCGCCGGAGGCCGTCACGCTCGCCCCAAGGCTCGTCCCGACGGGCGCCAGAGGCCGGGTCCTGGTCCTGAACGCCAGCTACGAGCCGATCAACGTCTGCAGCGTGCGCCGCGCCACGGTGCTGCTGCTCAAGCAACGCGCCGAGCTTCTCGAGCGCGGCGCCGGCGCGCTTCACGCCGAGCACCTCGTGCTCGAGCGGCCTTGCGTGATCAGGCTGATGCGCTACGTACGGATCCCGCGCGACGTGCATCGGCGCAAGATCACCCGCAAGGCGGTGCTTGCCCGTGACTCCTACACCTGCCAGTACTGCGGCACGCAGGGCAGCGGACTCACCGTCGACCACGTGATCCCGCGCAGCCGCGGCGGCGGCTCGCGTTGGGACAACATCGTCGCCTCCTGCGCGCCCTGCAACCGCAGGAAGGGCAACCGCCTCCCGCGGGAGATCGCGATGCACCCCAAGAGCGCCCCGTGCCCCCCCGGTCCCACCGTCTTCATCCGCATCGCCAGCCCGCGCGTGCCCGACGCCTGGGAGCCCTACCTCCCGCTTGAACGCCTGGCCGCCTGAGGGCCGGACTCGCCTGCTTCCGGCTCGGGGGTGGGTGCTGCGGCGGCAGACTTGCGAGGCATGGATGCCGAGCACCAGGGCCCCATGGTTGGGTGGGCCGTCTGCCGACGATGCATTCACCCCCGAGGCCCGCGGGGACGGAGACGCAGAGCGGCCGCCCGGAGGCGGCCGCTCGCGAAACGGTGCGTTTGGTATGCGGGTCGAGCATTGGGCTGGTCGGTTGGGACAAAATCCGACCTCCTCGTCCCGCCGGTGCCCGGCTGGTTCTACGCCAAGCGGCCCGCACGTTGTTCCGGTCTCGAGCGCGGTCGCCCGCGTCGCTCCCGGGACGGCCAACTAGCGGCCGAACACCTCCAGAGTCCCGTCAAGCATGCAATTCAGTAGGACCACCTCCTTTCTCTGGAGATCCGATTCAAGCAAACCCGACGGTCGGGCATGGGTCCCGCCCCTAGCCGGTCGCGTGAGGGAAAGCGGCGGAGCGTCCGGCCCTACTCGTCGGCTTCCTCAGACGAGCCGTCAGGCGAACTCTCGCCGTCGCTCAAAGCGTCGTCGACGCGCGCGAGCTCTTCCACCTCGACGTCGTCGTCACCCACAACAGGGGCCGCCGCCTCGACGACGAGCGCCACGGCGCTGACTCGGTCGTCGTCTCGTAGGTTCATCACCCTCACGCCCTGCGTCGCGCGGCCCATCTGCGAGATGCCGCCGGCCTGCGTGCGCTGGACCATCCCGTTCTGCGAGATGAACAGCAGGTCTTGGTGGCCGCGAGCGATCAGAGCGCCGGCCAAGCCGCCTCGCTTGGCCGTCATCTTGATCGTCAGCACGCCCTTCGTGCCGCGGCCCTTGACGGGGTACTCGGAAACGCGGGTGCGCTTGCCATAGCCGTTCTCGGTCACGACGAAGAGCTCGGAGTCGTCGCGCGCGACGTCCATCGCCAGGACCCGATTTCGCTTGCCGCCGATCTTCCCCGCGACGTTCATCCCCCGGACCCCGGAGGTGTCGCGGCCCATCGCCCGCACCTTCGACTCGTGAAACCGCGAGGCATGGCCCGACTTCGAGACCACCAGCAGGTCGTCCTCGCCGGAGGTCAGGCGCACCTGCACCAGCTCGTCGCCGTCGCGGACCTTGATCGCGATGATTCCGTCGGCCTTGATCGGGGTGTTGTAGGCCGTGAACTCGGTCTTCTTGACGAGCCCCTCGGAAGTCGCGAACGCGAGGAAGCGATTTTCGGTGAAGTCCCGGGTCGGGATCACGGCCATCACCCGCTCGTCGTCTCGTAGCGGCAAGACGTTGACCAGGGCGCGGCCCTTCGAGGTTCGTGACCCCTCGGGCAGCTCGTAGACCTTCAGCCGGTAGACCTTTCCGCGATTGGTGAAGAACAGCAGGTAGTCGTGGGTCGAGCAGATGTGCAGGTGCTCGATGTAGTCCTCGTCCTTGAGGTCCATCCCCATCACGCCGACCCCGCCACGCCGCTGCTGTCGGTAGGTCGCCAGCGGCAGCCGCTTGGCGTAGTCCGAGTGGGTCAGCGAGACCACCATCTGCTGGTCGGCGATCACGTCCTCGATGTCGAGGTCGCCCTCGGAGTGCGTGATCTCGGTGCGACGCTCGTCGCCGTAGCGCTCGTCGACCTCGCCGAGCTCGTCGACGATCAGCGTGTCGATCCGCGCCGGATCGCCGAGGATCGCGCGTAGCTCTCCGATCCGCTCGATCAGGTCGGCGTGCTCGGCTCGGACCTTGTCGGACTCGAGCGCCGTCAGGCGCGCCAGGCGCATGTCGAGGATCGCCTGCGCCTGCTCCTCGGAGAGCTCGAACTGCCCGATCAGGCCCTCGCGAGCCGCGTCGGCGTCGGCCGAGGCGCGGATCAGCTCGATCACCGCGTCGAGGTTGTCGAGCGCGATCAGCAGCCCCTCGAGGATGTGAGCCCGCGCCTCGGCCCGGCGCAGCTCGTACTGGGTGCGCCGCGTGACTACCTCGCGCTGATGGGCGACGTAGTGGTGAATCAGCTCCTTGAGGCTGAGCGTTCGCGGTACCCCGTCGACCAGGGCGACGGTGTTGACGCCGAAGGTGTTCTGCATCGGCGTGTGCTTGTAGAGCTGGTTGAGCACCACCATCGGTGGATCGCCGCCTCGCTTCAGCTCGATCACAAGGCGCATGCCCGAGCGGTCGGTCTCGTCGCGCAGGTCGGAGATGCCGTTGATCTTCTTGTCGCGAACGAGGTCGGCGATCTTTGTGATCAGGCCACCCTCGCCTCCCTTCTTGACCATGAACGGCAGCTCGGTGACGATGATCGCCTCGCGCCCTCCGCGCAGCGGCTCGACGTGAGCCTTGGCGCGCACTCGGACCGAGCCGCGGCCCGAGGCATAGGCGTCGCGGACGCCGTCGGTGCCCATGATCGTGCCGCCGCCCGGGAAATCCGGAGCCTTGATGTGGCGCATCAGGCCGGGCAGATCGATGTCGGGGTTCGCAATGTACGCGCGAACCGCGCCGATCGTCTCGCGCAGGTTGTGCGGCGGGATGTTCGTCGCCATCCCGACCGCGATCCCCGAGGCGCCGTTTACCAGCAGGTTCGGGAACCGTGCCGGCAGCACGAGGGGCTCCTGCTGGGACTCGTCGTAGTTGGGGCCGAAGTCGACGGTGTCGGCGTCGATGTCTCGCAGCATCTCCGTCGCCACCCGGGCCAGCCGGGCCTCGGTGTATCTCATCGCGGCTGCCGGGTCGTCGTCGATCGAGCCGAAGTTGCCCTGGCCGTCGACGAGCGGATAGCGCATCGAGAAGTCCTGCGCGAGGCGGACGAGGGTGTCGTAGATCGACGCGTCGCCGTGAGGGTGGTACTTGCCCATCACCTCGCCGACGATGAAGGCGCATTTGCGGTAGGGCCGGTTGGGCTGCAGACCGAGGTCGTGCATCGCGTAGAGCACCCGTCGGTGCACCGGCTTGAAGCCGTCGCGGACGTCAGGCAGCGCCCGCCCGACGATCACGCTCATCGCGTAGTCGAGGTAGGAGGAGCGCATCTCCTGAGTCAGGTCGCGCTCCTCGATCCGCCCCGTCAGCGCCTCGAGCCCTCCACCTTCCATCAGCCGAACTCCTCATCGGCGCAGAACGCGCAGCCTGGTGCCGGGCAAGCGAACGGACGCGAAATGCAAGCAGGTCGGTGGACGTAGGTCGGTCGGCGAAGCGAGCGTACCCACGTACGTGAGCGAGACGACCGACCGAGGACGCCGAGATGCGCCGCTTTGCAGCGTCCGCGCTCAGACATCGAGAAACCTGACTTCTTGGGCGTGCTTCTCGATGAACCTCTTCCGCGGCTCGACCTTGTCGCCCATCAGCTCGGTGAAGATCCGCTCCGCCGCTGCGGCGTCGTCGATCGAGACCCGCTGGAGCGTCCGCGTCGCGGGGTCCATCGTCGTCTCGCGAAGCTGATCGGCATTCATCTCGCCGAGCCCCTTGAAGCGCTGCATCGTGACGCCTTGGCGAGCCAGGTCGAGGACCACCCGCCGCAGCTCGCCGAAGGACTCGGCCTGGCGTCGCTTGTCGCCGAGAGTGACGTCGAAGGGCGGCCGGCCGACCTGGCGCAGCAGCTCGGCGTGGACGGCGACGAGCTTGCGGTAGTCGTTGGAGGTCAGCATCGCCGCCGGGATCGCGTGCGTACGCGCCAGGCCCGAGCGCCGATGCAGGGCCTTAACGCAGAGCTCCTCCGAGCTCTCGGAGATCAGCTCGGTCTCGAACGGCTCCGTCTCCGGATCTCGAGACTGCATCAGCTCACGGACGCCGGTGACCGTGTCGGCGGCGGAGTCGAGGATCTGCGACTCGGTCAGGAACGCGATCAGCTCGTGCCCGAACTCGGCCTGCAGCGAGTCGGCCCAGCCCTCGTACTCCTTGAAGCGGCGGTTGAAGCGCTGCCAGCGGGCGGCGGTGAGCCTGCGATTCTCGCCCTCGGCGTCGTCGATCCCGAACTTCTCGAGCTTGTCTCGCAGCAGCAGCTCCTCGAGCTCGGACTCCTTCTCGATGTAGGTCTCCTGGCGGCCGATCTTGACCCGATAAAGCGGCGGCTTGGCGATGTAGACGTAGCCGGCCTCGATCAACATCGGCATTTGGCGAAAGAGGAAGGTCAGCGCCAGGGTGCGGATGTGAGCACCGTCGACGTCGGCGTCGGTGGCCAGGATGAGCTTGTGGTAGCGGGCGTCCTCGATGTTGAACTCGTCGTGAACGCCCGTCCCGATCGCCGTGATCATCGCCTGGATCTCAATGTTGGCGAGCACCTTGTCGATCCGCGCTTTCTCGACGTTGATGATCTTGCCGCGCAGCGGCAGCACCGCCTGGGTCGAGCGGTCCCGCGCCTGCTTGGCCGAGCCACCGGCCGAATCTCCCTCGACGATGTAGATCTCGGCGTCGCGCGGGTCCTTGACCGAGCAGTCGGCGAGCTTGCCGGGCAGGGTCGAGTTCTCGAGCGCCGACTTGCGGCGCGTCAGATCACGCGCCTTGCGGGCGGCCTGGCGGGCGCGGGCGGCGTCGACGGCCTTCATCAAGATCCGGCGGGCCTCCGAGGGATTTTCCTCGAGGAACTCCGAGAGCTTGCGGTTGACCGTCTCCTTGACCAGCCCCTCGACCGGGGGGTTGCCGAGCTTGGTCTTGGTCTGGCCCTCGAACTGCGGCTCGGCGAGCTTGACCGAGATAACCGCGGTCAAGCCCTCGCGGACATCCTCGCCGGTGAGGTTGTCGTCCTTTTCCTTGAGCAGCCCCTTGGCGCGGGCGTAGGCATTGAGCGTTCGGGTCAGAGCCGCGCGAAAGCCCGAGAGGTGAGAGCCGCCCTCGTGGGTGTTGATGTTGTTGGCGAACGAGAAGACCGACTCCTGATAGGTCGAGTTCCACTGCATCGCGACCTCGACCTGCCCGTCGGCGGTTTCGCTCTCGAAGAAGACCGTCTTGCGGTGCAGGGGGTCCTTGTTCTCATTCAGGAAAGCGACGAAGTCGACGATGCCACCCTCGTAATGGAACGTGTCGGCCTGGCCCTCGCCGCGCTCGTCGACGATCTCGATCCGTAGGCCCCTGGTCAGGAAGGCGGTCTCGCGCAGCCGCTCGGTGAGCGTCTGGTAGTCGAGGAGGAGCTCGTCGAAGACCTCGTCGTCGGGCTGGAAGGTGATCGTGGTGCCCGTCTCGTCGGTCGCCTCGCCCTGAGCGAGGGCGGCGTGCGGGACGCCGCGCTCGTAGTCCTGGCGCCAGAAGTGACCGTCGCGCCGGATCTCGAGGTGCAGGCGCTCGGAGAGCGCGTTAACGACAGAGACGCCGACGCCGTGAAGCCCTCCTGAGACCTTGTAGCCGCCTCCCTCGCCGAACTTGCCACCGGCGTGCAGGACGGTGAGCACGACCTCGGCCGCCGCCTTGCCCTCGTCGGCCATCACGTCGACCGGAATTCCGCGACCGTTGTCGGCGACGGTGACGCTGTTGTCGGGGTGCAGCTCGACACGGATCGCGTCACAGTGGCCGGCGAGCGCCTCGTCGACGGAGTTGTCGACGACCTCGTAGACGAGGTGGTGCAGACCCCGCGGTCCGGTCGAGCCGATGTACATGCCCGGGCGCTTTCGAACCGGGTCGAGGCCGCGCAGCACCGTGATCTGGCCGGCGGTGTAGCCGTTGTCCGGGGCCTTTGACCCCGCCCCGCCGCGGGCGCTCGTATCAGATGTCACTGAGTCCTTTCGTCCACGCCGAGGGGGCGCCCATCTCCTGGCCAGCCTCGTGAGTCCTGAGGGCCGGCTGCTCTCGGGCACCCGTAACTAGTAGACACAGGATATCAATCCGGGCCGCTGGAATCCGCGCTCTCTGATACGAAACTACCTGCAAATTAGGGACTTTGCGCAAATTGGTCGTGCGCTCAGAGCCCGGCGTGGCGACCGTCGGCTCGAAAGCGGGCCGAACGCACGATCTGCTCGCCCAGCTCGGCGTTGAGACGGGCCAGCAAATCCGTCTGCATCAGGTCGAGTTCCTGGGCCCACACGGCGCTCGAGCAGCTGACGACGAGCGTTCCGTCACGCTCCGAGACCGGGGTCGCCTCGGCGGCGATCGTCGGCCCCACCGCCTCTCTCCAGGCGAATTGGATCCGTGCCAGACGCGTCTGCGGGCCGAGCTCTCCGCCAAGTCGGCCGAGCGAATCGGAAAGCCTCCGCGGCCCTCGCCGCTCGGCCATCACGCTCGTGCTCCGGGACCCAGCAGCGCTCCGTCTCGGACCTCGATCTCCGTCCTCGCGACGTTCGCCGGCAGGTCGCTGGAGTCCGTGCTCGTGATCAGGGACTGGCCACCGTCGGCCGTCAGCCGAGCCCCGAGGTGGCCGCGACGCTCGGTGTCGAGCTCGCTCGTGACGTCATCGAGCAGCATCAGGGGCGGCCGGCCGCGACGCTCGGTCAAGACCGCTCGCTCGGCGAAGAGCAAGGAGAGCAAGGAGAGCCGCTGCTGTCCTTGCGAGGCGTAGCGCCGTGCCAGCCTGCCACCGAGCGCAAATCCCAGCTCGTCGAGGTGTGGGCCGTGGCCGCTGTAGCCACGGCCCAAGTCAGAGCCACGGCGTTCGGCGAGCTCGGCGACCAGCTCTTCAGCCTCGCGTGCTGAGCTGCGCGGCCGGTAGTCGAGCTCAGCGGACTCCGACAGGCCCAGCTCAGACGCCGCTTGCGCAAAGCGGGGGATCAGCAGATCAACGGTCGCGGCGCGCAGCGCAATCAGCTCGACCCCCGCCTCGGCGAGCTCACGATCCCAGGCTTCCAGGGAGGGGGGCGCCTGGCCGGCGGCGCGCGCCAAGAGGGCGTTTCGCTGCGAGAGAGCGCGCGCGTAGCGGCGACGGATCTCGGCTCGGGCCGGCCAGAGGGCGGCGGCGAAGCGGTCGAGGTGCGACCGGCGGGCCGCCGGCGGACCCTTGATCAGGGCAAGGCGGTCGGGCATGAAGACGCAGATCGCCGGCCGCAGCTCCGCGTCGGCTGGGCCGGCCGGGCGCGAGTCGACCTGGTGGAAGCGACCCTCGGCGCGGACGATCGCACAGCGGAACAGATGCCGCTCCTCGCCATCGGTGACGACTGCCTCACAGCGCCCGGCCGGCGCGCCGAACGCGATCGCCTCACGCTCGCTGCGCGTCCTCGGGGAGCGCCCCGCCAGCGACATGTAAAGGCCCTCGAGCACGTTGGTCTTGCCGGCCCCGTTCGGCCCCGCGAGCAGCGTCACCCCATCGGCGAGCTCGAGCGCGGCGAGTTCGAGATTGCGAAACGCCCGCAGCTCGAGCGCGCTGACCCGCGGCGCGCCCGGGCCCCCGGAGTCAGCCTCCATTCCGGCTATACGTTGAGGCGAATCGGCATCACGAGGTAGGAGAGCTCCTCGGATCCAGCCGGGCGCAGGAGCCCTGGGCGCAGCGGTGAGGAGAGGTTGACCGTCAGCTCCTCGGTGTCGATCACCTCGACTCCTTCGACCAGAAACTGCGGATTAAAAGCGATCTCGAGCGGCTCACCCTCGTACGGAGCCGGCATCGACTCGCTCGCGTCACCCACGTCGGGCGTCTCGGCGCGTACGGTCAGCTCACCTGTTGAGAAGGCCAACCGCAGCGGCGCGTTTCGCTGCGCAAGCTGGCCGATCCGCCGTGTCACCTCGAGGAACTCCGACCGCGGCAGTCGCACCTCGTGCTCAAAGGTCTCCGGCAGCAACTGTCGCCAGGGTGGGAACTGTCCCTCGATCAGCCGCGAGGAGAGCGTCACCTCCGCGACCTTGAAGACGATCTGGTTGCGCGAGGTCGCGAGCTCGACCTCCTCGGCGCCCTCGGCGGCGATCACCCGTGCCAGCTCACGCAGCGCCCTGGCCGGGACGTTCGCCTCGAGCGGCTCGGCGAGCGGTTGCTCGAGCTCGGTTCGCTTGACGCTGAGGCGATAGGAGTCGGTCGCGACCATGGTCAGCGAATTGGCGTCGGCCTGGACGAGAACACCGGTCAGGATCGGTCGAACCTCGTCGCGAGAGGCTGCGCGCGCGACGCGGTCGATCGTGTCGGCGAGCGGCCCTGCCGGCAGCCTGGCCGTCTCGCCGTCGAGCTCGGGTACGCGAGGAAAGTCATCCGCGGTGAGCGTGCGCAGGTGAAAGCGCGCGCCGGAGCTCGAGATCTCGACGTCGCGCTCCTCGGGACGCTGGCGGATGGTCAGCTCTCCCGCAGGCAGGCTGCGCACGACATCGGAGAGCAGCCGGCCGGGGATCAGAACCGAGCCCGTGCCCTCGACCTGCAGCCCGGCAAGCTGGACGGTAAGCGCCATCTCCATGTCGGTCGCGCGCACGCTCAGACGGCCCTCCTCGCTGGTCAGCAGGATCCCGCTCAACGAGGGCAGCGTGGCGCGCGTCGAAACCGCTCGGCCGACCAGCTGCAACGCGGCGAGCAATGACTCGCGAGATGTGGAGAGGTTGATCATTGGCTCTTCATCTTCCCTTCTCAGTCAGATGTATCAGCGTTGTTGATGTCTGGGGAGTGAGGCTGCTCGATCGCGCCACCGAGCCGGATCGAGGCGGTGGAGGGCTCGGTGGAGGAAGCGCGGACCTGTGGACCACCGACCATGTCAGGCCCGGCCGCACCCGAGCTCGTCCCCAGCAGCTCGCGGATTCGCTCGACGCTGCGCTCCGTCTCCGAGCCGGGCTCGATTCGTCCCTCGACCTTCCGGATCGCGTACATGACGGTGGTGTGATCACGCTTGAACTCCCGCGCGATCTGGGCCAGTGACATTCCGGTCGACTGGCGGCAGAGGTACATCGCCAGTTGGCGAGCTTGGGCGACCTTGGGGGAGCGCCCCGAGGAAAGCAGCTGCTCGAGCGAGAGTCCCAGGGCATCCGCGGTCGCCTCCTGGATCTCAGTCACCGTAAGCCTGCGCGGCCCTCCGAGGCCCGGAACAGTCGCCTGGCCGCGTCCCAGCGCGCGATCGATCAGGCACTCGTCGATCGGCTGGCCCAACAGCGAGCCGTAGGCCAGCACCTTGGTCATGGCTCCCTCGAGCCCGCGAACGTTGCCAGGAGCCCTGGCCGCGATCCGCCGCAGCAGGGCCGGGTCGGGAATCTCAAGCGACGACGCGGCCGCGATTCGCCACAGGAGCGCCACCTTCGTGCGCAAGTCCGGCTCGGAGACTGCCTCGCAGAAGCCCCATGAGAAGCGGTCACGAAGCCTGGCCTCGATCTCGGTGAAGGCGGCCGGTGGACGGTCGCTGGAGAGCACGATCTGCTTGCCCGCACCGTGCAAGGCGTTGAAGGTGTGGACGAACTCCTCCTCGGTGCGCGGCTTGCCCTCCAGCACCTGGATGTCGTCGATGAGCAGCGCGTCCAGCTCGCGGTAGCGCGCCTTGAAGCGAGCCGGGCCGTCCTTGCGGAGCGCGGTGACGAACTCGCTCGTGAAGCGCTCGGCGGTGGTGTGGTGGATGTTGAGCCCCGGGTGGCGACGCTCCATGTAGCCGGCGATCGCGGTCAGCAGGTGACTCTTTCCGAGCCCAGGCGGGCCATGGAGGAAGAGCGGGTTGTAGGCCTCTCCGGGCGATTCCGCGACCGCCAGAGCGGCGGCGTGGGCGAGCCGATTCCCCGGCCCGATAACGAAGCGCTCGAAGCTCTGGCCGGGATCTTGGGGGAGAGATTGAAGCTCACCACCCCCTCGGCTCGAGCCCGCCTCCTCAGCGGCGAAGGCGAAGTCCTCGAGCCCTACGGCGAGCGATCGCAGTGCGGTACGGATCTGCTGGCCATAGCGCCGTTCGACCCAAGCCTGCACCGTAGCCGAGCCGGCCAGGTAGAGGATCCCATCGCTGGTGCTCAGCGGTTCGAGGGGGTCGATCCAAAGGCGCAGGGTCGTCGCCGGCAGCGAGTTGGCGAGCAGGCTCCGGGTGCGCTCCCAGATCGCCCGGGCCTCGTCTCGCGTGTGGTTGGACACCTGGGCGCGATCGTAGATACGAGGCGGGCGACGTCGGGGCCGACGAGCCGCATCTCGCGGCGAAATTGGATGCGATCACGGCAGCCGTCACGCGAGGCTCTCGCGTTGCCGCAAAGGCCCTCTTCGAGCCTCGCTGCTTCCCTATACTGCTCGCTCGCGCTCGGACGAATCACCGCCTCCGGCCGCGCCCAACCTCCGATGAAGCGCACCTGGCAGCCCAAGAAGCGCAAGCGAGCCCGCACGCACGGGTTTCGCTCTCGGATGCGCACGCGCGGGGGCCGCGAGGTTCTTCGCCGCCGCCGCCGCAAGGGCCGCAAGCGCCTTACGCCGTAGGCTCGAAGATGTTTGCCGCAGCCGGGGTCAGTCGCGCGAAAGGGTCGCGGTGAGTACCCCTACGGAGGGGCGCAAGCGCTCGCGGCTGTCGCGCTCAGGCGACTTCGACCGCGTCTACAAGCGTGGCAGCTCGCATGGCAACCGCTTCTACGTCCTCTACTCGTTTCCCCGCGAAGGCGACCGAGCCGGAGGCGAGCCCCGACTAGGCGTCTCGGTCAGCCGCCGGGTCGGCAACGCCGTCCGGCGCAACGCGGTCAAGCGCTCCCTCCGGGAGGCCTTCTGGTCGGACGACGAGATCCTGCCGCCGGGCTACGATTTCGTCGTCGTCGCGCGGCCC